>JBDTKQ010000319.1:0-4978 GCA_039935235.1 Caulobacteraceae bacterium | reverse complement strand
GCTGCGGAGTGACCACCGGCGTGGGCGCGGCGATCTGGACGGCCAAGGTGTGGCCGGGAGCCAATGTCGTGGTCTTCGGTCTGGGTGGAATCGGCCTCAATGTGCTGCAGGGCGCGCGGATGGCCGGGGCCGACAGGATCGTCGGCGTCGATCTCAATCCCGCCCGCGTGGAGATTGCCCGCCGGTTCGGCATGACCCATTTCGTCAATCCCGACGAGGTCGGGCGGGACAAGGTGGTCGAGGCCCTGATCGACCTGACCGGCGGCGGGGCGGACTTCTCCTTCGAGTGCATCGGCAATGTCGACACCATGCGCCAGGCGCTTGAGTGCTGCCATCGCGGCTGGGGCGAGAGCATCGTCATCGGCGTCGCCGGCGCCGGTCGGGAGATTTCGACGCGCCCGTTCCAGCTGGTCACCGGCCGGGTGTGGAGGGGGTCCGCCTTCGGCGGCGCCCGCGGGCGCACCGACGTGCCGAAGATCGTCGATTGGTACATGGAGGGCAGGATCGCCATAGACCCCTTGATCACCCACACCCTCGCCCTGGAGGAGATCAACAAGGGCTTCGAACTGATGCGCTCGGGACAGAGCATCCGCTCGGTGGTGGTTTTCTAGGCCTTTCGTCCGGGATAGCTCACCTCCATCCCGGCCCGCACGTCCTGCTGAACGCCGTATTGCGGGAAGGGATACCGAAAGCCGTTCTTGGCGAGGGCGCGCATGCCGTCGATGGCTTTCACCAGATACTCCGGCGGCAGGGCCATGAGCATTTCCTCGTCGAGCACCCCGCCGTAGCGGCGCTCGGCGAAACACGGGATCGACAGGCTCGGGAGCCGGGTGGTCAGCGCCCGCCCCCACGAATCGGCGCAAGCGGATTCACCGACGACGCTCCAGTCGAAGCGTTTGTAACCGCTCCATTGCAGGCCGTTGATGAAATACATCATCGCCCCGGGGGAGGCGTAGAAGAGCGCGATGTCCGGGGACGCGAGCTTTCCCGAGGCGAGGGGACCGACGGCGAGGGCCTCGTAGCGCCCGTCGGGCACACAATGCATCGCCGCCTGATGGGCGGCTGCGTCCGGGCCGGTGGCGAACCACACACCCTGCATGTGCTCTCCCGAGCGCCATCGATCGGTCTTGGCCGAGCCCAGGCCGACCACCGCGCGGCACTGCGCCCCGACCAGATCCTCGGCCGTGATGCCCACCGTCCAGCCGAGCCGCGAGGCCTGGCCCACCACCTGGTCGAGGGTGTGGACCGACGTGGGACGACGGATCCGCGCGATCGCCTCCATGTCTTCGCGCCGCTCGAACATCTGCATGCCGAACGGGATCGATCGCAGTTTGAGCAGCTGCTCGAGATCGCGGGCCACCGCCGGCCAGTCATGAGTCATCGTCTTGGGCTCCTTTGCCGCCAGTGTGCGCCGTCTTCCGCGGCGGGAGAAGGAGATCGGGCCGGGTGTTGATATTCCGGAAGACCCGCGCGTCGTCGAACCACACGGCGCGGGCGCCGATCCGCGCCAGCCAGTCGTGGACGGGCGGATGGTCGCCGCCGGCGAGGCGGTCGGCAAGGGCGGCGGCAAGACGGGTCGGCCAGACCGCGCACAGGCTTTGCGGACCGGCGTCGGTGACGGCCCAGGCGCCGTCCATACCGGCGGCGTCCAGCAGCACGCCAATCTGCGCGGCGGTCACCAGCGGGGTATCGCACGGCAGGGTGACGAGGCGCCCGGCGCCGCGAGCGGCGGCCCATTTCAAACCCGCGGCGACTCCGGCGAGCGGCCCCTTCGGGTGCGCGGGATCGTCGCGCAAAACCACGAGGTCGAGCGCCCCGCCGACGGCTTCCGCCCGCGATCCCCGCGCCGCGACGACCGCCACCGAGGCGCAGCGCGCGGCGAGGGCCGCGACGCTCCACGCCATCATCGGCCGCCCGCGAAAGGCGGCCACCGCCTTTTCCGTCCCGAAGCGTTGCGACCCCCCGCCGGCGAGGACCAGTCCCGCCGTTCCGCCGCCGGCCTCCGGTTTCGCCATTCAACGTCCCTTCGCGCGCGCCGTCGCTTCCATGGTCCCCTTTGGCGCGAAATCAGACTAGACTCCCGCGCCAATGGACGATCCCCCCAATTCGCCTGCCACCGCCGCCACCGCGTCGGCGTCGCGGTGGCGTCTCGGCGACGCGACTGCGATGGAGATCTCCCGCGCGGTCGCCGAGGAGACGGCGATCGGTCTGCTCCATGACAGCCGGCCCTGCGCCGTGGTCATGGGCACGCCGGCCGATGTCGAGGATCTGGCCGTGTGGTTCACCGTCACCGAAGGGGTCGCCGCCTTTGGCGATATCCAGCGCGTTTGCGTCTCCGCGACGCCCGACGGTCTGCTCGCCGACGTCCTCCTCGCCCCGGCGTCCGGGGCGGGCGCGCGGCTGGCCCGCCGCCGGACGCTGGAGTCGCGCTCGAGCTGCGGCCTGTGCGGCGTGGAGAGCCTTCAGGACGCCGTGCGGCCCACGCGCGTCGTGGCTGCCGGGCCGAGGGTCACCCGCGCGGCGATCCACGCCGCCCTCGCGGCGCTGGAGTCCGGCCAGATCCTGGGCCCTCGGACGCGCGCCGTTCATGCCGCGGCGTGGGCGGACGAGGAGGGCAAGGTTGCCTTCGTCCGCGAGGACGTCGGCCGCCACAACGCACTGGACAAGCTCATCGGAGCGGCCTTGCGCGGCGGGTTCGATGCGGACAGCGCCTTCGTCGTCGTCACCAGCCGCTGCTCGTTCGAGATGGTCGACAAAGCCGCCGCCGCCGGGGTCGCGTTGCTGGTGGCGATCTCCGCCCCCACGGCGCTGGCGATCCGCCGGGCGGAGGCGGCGGGGATCACCCTGGTGGCCCTCGCGCGGACGGACGGGCACATGGTCTTCACCCACAGGGCGCGGGTGATCGCCTAGATGGCGGCGCCGGCCGACAGCCGCGCCGGCGCCCCCGCCCGCCGCTCCATGGTCCGGCGAGGGGTGGTCGCCGCCCTCCACTTTTCCCGCCATCAGATCCGGGCGAGCGAGCTTTGGCTGGTGGTCGTCGCCGCGGCCATCGGCGCGGTGGCGGGGCTGGCGACTGTGACGATGAGCACCGCCGCCCATGCACTTCAGGTCAGCCTCTACGGCCTCCATTCCGGCCAGCGGCTGTCGGCGGTGAGGCACATCGAGGGCTTGCGCCTCGCCGTGCTCCCGATCGGCGGCCTGGTGCTCGGGCTGGCGACCTGGCTGTGGCAGCGCCGCCGGCCGCGCCCGATCGTCGATCCGGTGGAGGCCAACGCCTTGCGAGGCGGTCGGATGTCTGCCCGCGACAGCCTGTTTCTGGGGCTGCAGAGCCTGATTTCCAACGGCTTTGGGGGTTCGGTTGGGCTGGAGGCGGCCTATGCCCAATTGGGCGCCGGCTTCGCCTCGATCACCGGGGGGGCGCTCAACCTGCGGCGAAGCGATCTTCGCACCTTCGTCGGAGCGGGCGCGGGGGCGGGCATCGCCGCGGCGTTCGGCGCCCCGCTCACCGGAGCCTTCTACGCCTTCGAGATCATCATCGGCTCCTACACCATCGCCAATGTCGCCCCGGTGGTGGCCGCCGCCCTCGCCGGCGCGCTGGTGGTCCGCCTCTTGCGGGTCGATCCCCTGGTCATTCATTCGGCGGTGACCGACACCCTGTCGCTCTCCCACTATCTGCTGTTCGCCGCCCTGGGCGTGGTGTGCGCCCTGTTCGGCGTCGCCGTGATGCGGCTGGTGGCGGTGATCGGCGGGGCGGTCTCCCGCCTGCCGGTCCCCAAATGGTCGCGGCCGGCGATCGGCGGGGTGTTGCTCGCGGCGATCGCCTTCGTGGCCCCCCAGACGCTGTCGTCCGGCCACGGCGCGATGCACATGGATTTCACCGCCGAACTGGCGATTTCGGCGCTCGTGTTCCTGATCCTGACCAAGGCGGCCGCCTCGGTGGTGGCCCTCGGCTTCGGCTTTCGCGGCGGGATGTTCTTCGCCTCGCTCTATCTCGGCTCGCTGATGGGCCGGTTGTTCGTCCTGGGCCTCGACGCCGCGGGGCTGGATACCGGCATGGACCCGATGGTGGGCTCTCTGGTGGGCATGGGCGCGATGGCCGTGGCGATCATCGGCGGGCCGTTCACCATGTCGTTCCTCGTTCTCGAGACCACCGGCGATTTCGGCCTCACCGCCGCCACCCTCACCGCCTCGATCGTCGCCAGCGTGCTGGTGCGCGAGACCTTCGGTTATTCCTTCTCCACCTGGCGGCTTCACCTGCGTGGCGAGACCATCCGCAGCGCCCACGACGTCGGCTGGCTGCGCACCCTCACCGCCGGTCGGATGATGAAGCCCAAGCCGCAGACGAGCCCGGCGTCCGCGCCGGTGGCCGATTTTCGTCGGCGGTTCCCGCTGGGCTCGGCCAAGCTGGTGGTCACCCTCGACGAACTGGGCCAGTACGCGGGGGTCGTGCCGGTCTCGGCGGTTTATGCCGACCAGGGGGCGGAGGGGCAGGTGGGACGCTTCGCCTCGAACCAGGCGCAATGGCTGACCCCGGAGATGACCATCAAGGAGATCATGGGGGTGTTCGACCGCACCCAGAGCGACGAGCTTGCGGTGGTCGACGACGAGCGCAACGTTGTGGGCCTCCTCTCGGAAACCTACGCCACCCGCCGTTATGCCGAGGAGCTGGAAAAGGCCCGCCGCGATCTCGTCGGCGGCGAATGAGCGGGCTCCGGCTTGACTTCGCGGCCCAAGACCATAGGTCCCTGCCCACGGGCCCGCGTCGCCCGCGCGATGGCGGGGCGCCCGTGACGTTTTCCAGACCTGCGGTGCGAAGGGCTCTGGGCTTGGGGCTGGCTCTGGCCGTCGCCGGCGTGGTCATGGCCGGATGCGCCCCGCGCAAGTCCAAGGCGCCCCAAGACCACGGACCGCCGGAAGTGGGGGTGGTCACCCTCGCCGCCCGCCCGGTCACCCTGACCGCCGAGTTGCCCGGCCGCAC
>JBDTKQ010000318.1:0-8819 GCA_039935235.1 Caulobacteraceae bacterium | reverse complement strand
GCGCGGAATGTCGACGATGTACGTGTAGGAGTGCGGCACGCCGTTCGGTACCTTACGCGGGCAAATCATGACCTTCGTAACGTTGTCGCCCGGCGGCCGCGAAGTGTGGCACGTCGATCCTGGCCATCGGATCGTCGGCGAGTAGGCGCAAGATCGCGCCGGGCGGCGCGCGTTCGAGAGCGCGGCGAAGGCGCAGGGTGGGCGTCGGACAACGATGACCGCGCGCGTCAACAACGATTTCACCATCGTCCATCGATCGATCCTGTTTCCGCGACGCTAGAGCCTGATGCGTTTGCACGGAACAGATGCAAGCACTGAATCAGGCTCCACACTCTTGAATCCAGAGCAAATTATCCCCGTTCAGATGGTTCCATCTGAACGGGGTTTGCTCTAGCGGATGACCCCGGCGACGGATACATCCGGGGTCAATGACCGTCGCCCAGCCCTTCGCCGTCGACCCGGCGGCGCCGCTCGCCGGGCCGGCGTATTCGCTCACGGTGGTGATCCCCACATACAATGAACGGGACAATGTCGTTCCCCTCATCGAGCGGCTCCGCCGGGTGCTCGCGGGCGCGGCGTGGCAGGCGATCTTCGTCGACGACAATTCCCCCGACGGCACCGCGGAGGCGGTGAAGACGATCGCCGCGAGCGACCCGCGGATAGAGTGCATCCGGCGGATCGGGCGGCGGGGACTCGCCGGAGCGGTGATCGAGGGCATCATGGCCAGCGCCGCCCCTTTCGTGGCGGTGATCGACGCCGACTTGCAGCACGACGAGCGGCTGCTCCCGGCGATGCTCGAGGCCCTCCGATCGGATCGCGCCGAGCTGGTGATCGGCAGCCGCTATGTCGAGGCGCCTCACGTCGGCCACGGCCTCTCTCCCCTGAGAGGCCTCGCGAGCCGCCTCGCGGCGGCCCTCGCGCGGATCGTGCTCAAGGCGCGCGTGACCGACCCGGTGAGCGGCTTCTTCATGATCCGCCGCGAGTTGGTGGAAGCGGTCGCGCCCCGGCTTTCCAGCCACGGGTTCAAGATACTGTTCGACATCATCGCCTCCCAGCCGCGCCCCCTGCGCCTCCTGGAACTGCCCTATGACTTTGCCGAGCGGCGCAGCGGCCAGAGCAAGCTCGACCTGCGGGTGGTGGTCGAATATTTCGGCCTCCTGGTCGCCCGGCTCACCGGCAATCTCATCCCGCCGCGGGCGCTTCTCTTTGTTCTTGTCGGGGCCAGCGGGCTCGTGGTGCAACTGGCCGTGATGCGACTGGCGTTGACCGCCGGGCTCGCCTTCGATGTCGCCCTGATCGTCGCCGGCGTGACGGCGATGAGTTCCAACTATCTGGTCAACAACGCGGTGACCTGGCGCGACCGGCGGCTCGTCGGATGGGCCTTCGCGCGCGGCTATCTGAGGTTTTGCGGCCTGTGCGGCATTCCCCTGATCGTCAATTTCGCGGTGGCTCATCTCGTCTGGCAGCACACGGCCATCTGGTGGCTAGCGGGGGTGGCGGGGGCGATATTCGGGGCGGTGTGGAACTATGTCAGCACCTCGCTCGCCGTCTGGTGAAGCGCGCCGGACGCGGGGAGGGGCGGGGGCGCTCTTCATCGTGGTCACCGCCGCAACCGCCCTTCGCCTGATCGTCGGGGCTCATCTGCCGCTCAGCGAGGACGAGGCCTACTACCGCCTGTGGGCCGCCGCGCCGGCCTTCGGCTACTATGACCACCCCCCGATGATCGCCTGGTGGATCTGGTCGGGAACCAGGATCGCCGGCGACACGGCCTTGGGCGTGCGCCTTCTGCCCATCCTCGGCTGCGCGGCGAGCAGCCTTCTGGTGTTCGATCTGGCCCGCTCGGCGGGAGGAACCGGGCTCCAGCCCCTGTGGGCGGCCATCCTCTACAACGCCATGCCGCTGATCGCCGCCGGAGGGCTGCTGGCCGTTCCCGACGCGCCCGCGAGCCTGTTTTGGGTGGGGACCCTGTGGTGCGCGTTGCGGGCCCAGGAGCGAGAATCGAACCGCTGGTGGATGGCCGCCGGCGCCGCCGCCGGCCTGGCGGTTCTGTCGAAATATTCCGCGCTGTTCCTCGCGCCGGGAATCCTTCTGTGGCTGGCGTCGACGCCGGCGCGACGGGCGCGATTGGGGACCGTGGGGCCGTGGCTGGCGGCCGCGATCGCACTCGCCCTCTTCGGACTCAACGCGGGATGGAACGCCACCCACCACTGGGTGACCTTCGCCAGGCAATTTGGCCGGGTGGCCGCCACCCGCTTCGCGCCACGGTATCTCGCGGAGTTTCTCGCCGGTCAGGCCCTCCTGCTCAACCCGTTCGTCGCATGGCTGGCCGCGCGGAGCCTCGGGACGAGGGGCGGGCGCGAGGCGCCGGGCGTGACCTTCCTCGCCGCGACCAGCGCGCCCTTCGTCCTCTACCTTGTCGTTCACAGCCTCCACGATCGGGTGCAGGGCCATTGGCCGGCGCCGCTCTACGCCGCCGTGGCCATCGTCGCCGCCTTCGCGCCGGCCGCCCCGCGCCTGCGCCTCGTCGCGGCGGCGTTTTGCGTCGCGGTGATCGGCGGGGCGCTGGCGGTCGTCGCGGCGCCCGGCCTCTTTGCCTCGCCGATAGCCGCCCTCGCCTTGCCGATCCGCGGTTGGCCCGCCTTCGTTCGGGCGGTCGAGCGGGACCGCCTCGCCGGCGGCGCCGCCTGGGTGGCGACCCAGAGCTACGGCCTGAC
Organism: Caulobacteraceae bacterium; assembly: GCA_039935235.1. Classification (GTDB taxonomy): domain Bacteria; phylum Pseudomonadota; class Alphaproteobacteria; order Caulobacterales; family Caulobacteraceae; genus Acaudatibacter. The sequence goes on along the minus strand of JBDTKQ010000318.1, from coordinate 6,105 downwards.
CGCCGAACTTGCGGCCGCGCCCGGCATCAATGCCCCCGTCTTCGAGCTTTACGACCGCGCCCGCTATGACGCACTGCGCCTGCCGCCACCGGACCTCTCCCGCCCCGGCCTGGTGATCGACCTGGCGCGGCGCGTCGACGATCGGGTGCTCGCCGCCTGCTTCGCGAGCGTCACCGACCTCGCCGATCTCGAACGCGGCCGACCGGGGGAGGCGAGGCGCCTCTACCGCGTCCGCCTCGTGTCGCGGCCAAGGACCGACATCCTCGGGCGCGGCTGTCCTCGGTGACGGCTACCCCTTGCGGCGCCCCCGCCGGCCCTTTTCGAGCGCCTTTTGCACCGGGGTCTTGGGCAGCCCGTCGAGGGTGAGATAGCCCTGATCGCGGTCGTCGAGGGTGGCGAAATGGGCCTCGGCGAGCTTGAGAAAATCGGCGCGGCTGACCACTCCACGGAAGTTCAGATCGGCGGCCATCAGCGGTTCTGGCTCATCGAAGAAGGAATAAGGCGCCGCGCCCTGGCCCGATTCGTCCAGACTGTGGGGATAGCGGGTGGGGGCGTCGGTGTCCGGCCCGCCCGGGTCGATGGGGCCGGGCCGATCGACCTGCGCCAGCCACAAGAGGGGGCGACCGCCGGCGCTCCCTCGCAAATCCACCCGGCCGCCCAAGACTTCCGGGGCGATTCGCTGTTCGTAGATGGCGATCTGCAGGGGACCCAGGACATTGGTCTTGTTCGGGTCGAGGCCGGTGAAGAACCTGTCGCAATCAGCGAGGAACTCGGCCTTGTCGAGCTTTCCGTCGCCGTTGGCGTCTGCTTCCCTGAACCAGACGACCACCGGATAGGGCGCATCGGCCTTGGCCCGGAACGGCTTTCCCGCCGGGCTGATGAACACATTGGGCCACACCCCGCCACCTGGCGGCACGGCGTCGGCGAAGGCGAGGCGCGGCAAGACGCCGACCGTCGCGGCCGCGGCCAGAAGTCCGCCCATGGCCCGGCGATCGAGTCTCACGTCATGGCTCCCGTCCGATGCGATCACGATTGCTTTGAACGTTCGGCCAATTGCCCGACCGTGTCCACGAGGATCGAACGGGCGCGGCGCCATCCGTCGGAGAGTTGGGCAAAAAGCCCCCATGGAACGAGGCCATGGAGTCGTCATGCCGCGCCTGGAGCTTCCGCGCGAACGCGCGCGACCGGCCCGATCAGCCAGCCTCCGGGTCCTGGGTCGCGCCTTTGACGGTGAGGGTGGGAAGTCCGACGATATCGTAGGTCGCGGACGCGATACCGATCCCGGCCTTGTCGAATTCGGCGATTATCTGCCGACTCATGGCGTCCTTCGCGTCGCGAATGCGGTGGGTTCCGAACACAAAGCGTACCGTCAGCTCGAGCCAATTGTCGGTCAGGCGATAATACACCCGCGGCTCAAGATCGATCGGCTCGACCCCGAAACGCGTCTGGAGATGGTCTTTCGCTTCGGCGGCGATTGAGTTCGCGTCCAGCGCATGGGAGTGCGCTGCCTCGAGCAGGATCGCCTCAGCCCGGGCGCGGTCCGCCTGATAGGTGACGGGAACCGCGATCTCCTCCCAGATGAAGGGGAATTCACGCGTGTAGTTGTACACGGGCTCGGCGAATATCTTGGAGTTGGTGACGGTGACGATGCGGCCGGTGAACTGGCGGCTTTTCACCCACATGGCCGGCTGGGCGCCTTGAACCCCCGGGGGTTGGCCCATCTCCATGATCGTGGTCTGGATGAACCCGAGCCTGAGCACGTCGCCGCGCACCCCGCCCATCGATATCCGATCCCCCACGTTGAACGTCGATCCGCGAAGAATGACGAAATACCCGGCGACCGAGGTGATCACCTGTTGCATCCCGAACGCCAGGCCCGCGGAGGCCAGGCCGAACACGGTGGAAAGGCGACTGGGATTGTTGAACCATATCGACATCAGGCCGATGATGCCCAGTATCGCCGAGAAGAGGCTGAGCCCCTGCCGTGTCCAGAACTCCGCGCGAACGTTGGTGCGGTGGGCGCCCTTGGGCACGAAGCGCGCCAAGCCGCGCAGGACTGCTCCGACCGCGAGAATAGCGACGATGAAGATAAGCGACAGGATGAGCTTGTGCCCGTTCTGCGCGTTGACGCCCAGCCATCGCACCCCGAAAATCGTCAAGCCGTTGCTCCTGACCGTAAGCCGCCCCGGGCCGATTTACCTGTAAAGCAGCCTCGACACCGCCGCGCGAAACGTCTTCAGCTCGGCCTGTTTCGCGGCTTCAGTCATGTCGGAGCGCGCGTTCACGACCGGGCAATACGCCGTGATCAGATAGTTGCCGATCTCGCCCTTGCCGGCGTCGGGATGTCTCTCTTGGAGGCTCGCGACGATCTGCGGCGCAGCGGCCGATCCCTTCGCGACCAGCGTCGAATGCAGGTTCGCTATGGCTTGCGGCGTCTCCCGCAACACTCCCGCCCCCGCGACACCGTGAGCGACCGGGCACTCAAGCGCGGCCGCGGAAACCGCGCCCGTCAGCCAGATCGCGACGGCCGTCATCAACACCGCCTTAACGCCTCGAGCGGGGCGATGGCCGCTCCCGGAGCTCGCTCGCGGACATTCCCTCTCGACGATCACCGGCATCTCCTGAGTCGTTGGCGGAGATTCGAACGCGTCCGGCGCGGAGGCGTTCAAACCCGACCGGCTGAATTGGTCGAAACCCACCGAACCCGGCACGCCAACCTTTGGCGGCGGCCCGCCTCTCATCGTCGCGACCAAGGGACATGCGCAATGGACTCCCGAAACGCTCCCCTCGGTTTGCCCGGCGTCGTGGCTGCCTGGGTTCGTGTGAGCGTTTCGGTCGACGGGCGCTCCAATTTGCCGAAAGACGGATATAGAAAAGACGGATGTAGAATCCGCCGCGAACCGCCGAGAGGCTTGGCCGAAGCTCTCGACGTTCGTGGTCGCGCCGCCGCGATCCACGTCGGGGGTAGCGATTTCCCGGTCGATGTCACACCCTCCGCGCCGACCTCGAGGATCGATCCAGCGCAATGACCGAAGATCTCTGGATCGACCCCGCCGGCCGAACGTCGCGGCGCCGATGGCTCCGGGCGCTTTCCCCGGGCGTCGACCGCGACAAGGTCCTGGCGACGATCAACGAAGAAAGCGGCTGGTCGCTTCGCTATGGGTTTTTGACGCTCATGTCGGCCGGCATCGCGGTTCTGGGCCTGCTGCTGTCCTCGCCCGCCATCGTGATTGGCGCGATGCTGGTGTCGCCGCTGCTCAATCCGATACTCGGTCTGGGTTTCGCGCTCGCCACCTTCGACCTTCTGGAGGCGCGGCGATCGGTGCTTGCCCTGGCCGCGGGCTTCGCCCTCGCGGTCGCGTTTTCCGCCCTGATCGTCACCCTCTCCCCCCTGAAGGAGGCGACCGGCGAGATCCTCTCCCGGACCCGACCCAATCTGCTGGACCTGCTGGTCGCGCTGTTCGCGGCCTTGGCGGGAGCGTTCGCGGTGATCAGGGGCTTCAGCGGGACGATCGTGGGGGTCGCGATCGCGACGGCGCTGATGCCGCCCCTCGGCGTCGTCGGCTATGGCCTGGCCACCTGGAATCCGCCTGTGCTCCTCGGGGCTCTGGCCCTGTTCGGCACGAACTTCGTCACCATCGCGCTCTCGGCGACGCTCATGGCGCGCGTATTTGGATTCGGCCCCGCGCGACTGGGCTCGCGCGGCTGGATCCATGCCGGGCTGGTGATCTTCGTCTTCATCGGGCTGGTGATTCCCTTGGGCGCTTCCCTCGATCGCATCGCCAACGAGGCGCTCACCGTCAATCGTGTCCGTGGATACCTGGCCGGGACGTTCGGCTCTCGCTCCCGCATCACTCAACTCTCGGTCGATTTCGACGCCCATCCCATCGCCGTGCGCGCCGTCGTGATCGCGCCTGGACCACGGGCAAAGAACAACGACGTTCTGCGCGCCGGCCTCGAAAGGAAACTGAGCCGACGGGTGAGCCTTCAGATCGACCAGGTTCTTGTCGCGGGCGGGGCGGACAGCCTTCGGGTCCAGCGGGCCGAGCTTCATCCCGCGAACGACGCCGCTGCCGCCATTGCCGCCGAACGCGATCGGGTGGCCCGAACGGTCGCCCTCGCCGCCAATGTGACGCCGGACAGGGTTCTGCTCGACAGCGTCCACAAGCGCGCCTCCGCCCCGGCGGCGGTTCTCCCCGGCGCGACCCTCGAGACCTATCGCGCATTGGAAGCGCGAGCCGCCGGCGGCGCCCCCGCCTGGAACATCTCGATTACGCCGCCATTCGAGCCCCTGCCAAAAATTCGTTTCGCCCGCGGCTCGGACGCGATCGACGACAAGGCGCGCGAAGCGATAGAGGTTTCCGCCTGGGCCGCGCGCCGCTGGAATTTCCAGCGGCTCGCCGTGCCGGGATATATCCCGGGCGAACCGGCCTCGACAAAGCGTTTGCCTCTGGCGGAGAGACGGGCCTCGGCCGTGGCGGCTATCTTGCACGACAAAAACATTCAGCCCGCGCCGGCCCCGACCCGCGGACCGGTCTTCCGCCTGTCGCCCGCGCCGACGGGGTCCTTGAAATGATCGGGGGTCTGGCGGTAACGCCGCTCGACGCGGCGGCGATCCTCATCGTCCTGGCCGCGGTGCTCGGCTATCTGAACCAGCGGTTCCTGCATCTGCCCCAGTCGGTGGGCCTGACGGTCATGGGCGCCTTGGCGTCGTGGGCCGTCATCGGTATCGACCGTCTGCTGCCGGGGAGCGATCTCGCCCTCACGGTCGCCCGATTCATCGCCGGGATCGATTTTCACGACACGCTCATGGACGGCATGCTGTCGTTCCTGCTGTTCGCCGGCGCCCTGCACGTCGATTGGGGGGACATGCGTCGCGGACGCTGGCCAGTCGTCGTCCTCAGCACCGGCGGCGTCGTTTTGTCGACCGTGCTGATCGGCGCGGGCTTCTATTTTGTGACGCGGTGGATCGGCCTTGCGGTTCCCCTGGCATGGTGCTGGGTCTTCGGAGCCTTGATCAGCCCGACGGACCCGGTCGCCGTTATGGGAGTCTTGAAATCGGCCACCGTCACGCCGACGCTCAAAGCGACGGTCGCCGGCGAGAGCCTGTTCAACGACGGCGTCGGGGTCGTGATTTTCACGATCGTGCTGGCGGCCGCGCTGAGCGGTCAGCCGCTATCGGTCGGCGGCGCCTCGCGGCTCTTCCTTCTGGACGCCGGTGGCGGCGTGCTTCTGGGATTGGCTATCGGCTGGATCGCGCTGCGCGCCATGCGATCGATCGACGATTACAACGTCGAGGTGATGCTGAGTCTCGCCGTGGTGATGGGCGGCTACGCTCTGGCGCGTCAGCTTCATGTAAGCGGACCGGTCGCCATGGCGGTCGCCGGCCTCCTGATCGGCAACTACGGCGTCAAAAATTTCATGAGCGAGACCACTCAGGATTACCTGTTGAAGTTCTGGTCGCTCATCGATGAGATCCTCAACGCCGTTCTCTTCCTGCTGATCGGCCTCGTGGTCGTGACAATTCCATTCGATCCACGAAGAATAGTCGTCGGCGCCATCGCCATACCGCTCGTCCTGGCCGCGCGCGCCGTTTCGGTGCTGATTCCGCTGACCGCGCTTCGGCCGTTCATGTCGCTGGGGCGAACGGCCGGCGCCACCCTGATCTGGGGCGGCCTGCGTGGCGGGATTTCCATCGCCCTGGCCCTGAGCCTGCCCGGGGGAAAGGCCGGATCGGCCGCGCTCACCGCGACCTACATCGTCGTGCTGTTTTCGGTCATCGTCCAGGGCGGCACGGTGGGTCCCCTCCTGAAACGCCTCACGCGCGGCGCTTCAAACCGATAGGGCCGGGCAGGGGCTCCCTCGACCCGGAAGGCTTCCACCGATCAGGTTGCGGCCGCCCGTGCATGGGTCGCGGGCGAGCCGGACCCCCTCCGCCGCGAGGCGCGCGGGAGGGCGGGATTCGGTTCGAAGCTTCTCTTGTCCGAAGTGGCGGTGCTGTCAGACCAACGACAACTCGTCTCCGCTCGGGCGCAGCGAGCCCAAACCCACGTGGGCTTTAGGCCATGACTGCCCGCCACTCGGCCAGGGCGGCGGAGCGTCTCT
>JBDTKQ010000317.1:0-6104 GCA_039935235.1 Caulobacteraceae bacterium | reverse complement strand
CTTTTCGCGCCGGCCGACTTCCGCCAGCACCAGGCCCAGCCGCACCCGGCGTTCGGCGATCTTGCGGTACTCGGCCCGCAGCGTCTCCTCCGACTTCCCGGCGTCCTCCGGCGAGACGGTCCCCTCGGCCTTTTCCTTCTCCAACTCGCGCCAGATGCCGGCGAACTCGGCCTCCACCATGCGCGGCGGCAGGGCGATGTCGTGCGCCCCGTCGAGCACATCGAGCAGCGCCCGCTTCAGCTTGAACCGCGAGGCCGAACGGTACTGGTTCTCGAGATTGGCCTTGAGCGCCTCCTTGAGAGCGGCGAGATCGGCCAGCCCGAGGCGCTCGGCGAGGGCGTCGTCCGCCTTGGCCGCCTTGGGCGCGCGGATTTCCTTCATCGTGACGGCAAAGACGGCCGGGCGTCCCTTCAGCCGCTCCACCTGATAGTCCTCGGGGAAGGTCACGCTCACCGTGCGCTTCTCGTCCGGCGCCGCGCCGACGATCTGGGCCTCGAAGCCGGGGATGAACTGGCCGGCGCCCAGCACGATTTCCGCCCCCTCCGCCGTTCCGCCCTCGAAAGCCTTGCCGTCGATGGTTCCGACAAAATCGATCGCCACCTGATCGCCGTCGGCCGCCTTGACCGCTTTTCCCGTCCGCGCCTCATAGGTGCGGTTTTGCCCCACCACCTCGGCCAGGGCCTCATCCAGTTCCGCCGCCGAGGGCCGATAGACCAGTCGGGTGAGCTCGAGGGTGGAGACGTCCACCGGATCGAACTCCGGCATCACCTCGACCTCGAGATCGTAGGCCAGATCCTCATGCCCGGCGATGACCTCGTCCATATCCGAGACGGGTTTCAGGTCGGGCCGGGCGGCGATGCGCAGTTGACGCTCCTCGAGCACCTTCTGCGAGGTTTCCGACAGGGTCTTTTCCACCAGCTCGCTCATAAGCGCCTTGCCGTAGAGCTTGCGCACGTGGCCGGCCGGAACCTTGCCCGGACGAAAGCCCTTGAGGTTGAGGGTCGGGGTGACCTCGGCGATCCGCGCGTCCAGGAGCGCGCCCAACTCGCCGGCGGGAACCCGCACGCCATAGCTGCGGCTGAGACCTTCCACGGCCTTTTCGGTGACTTGCATCGTTTCTGCCCTGACGTGAGGCGCCGCGCGCGCGGGCCCGCAAAAAAGAACGCCGCCGCCAGTTGCGAGCCCGGCCGGCGGCGCGAATAAGAAGCCCGCTTATGTCACGCGCCCCCTGGCCTCTCAAGCCCCGCGGCGGAGAGTGGTGCGGATGAGAGGACTCGAACCTCCACGCCTCACGGCGCTGGAACCTAAATCCAGTGCGTCTACCAGTTCCGCCACATCCGCGCCTCTCGCGGCCCTTACGGCAAAGAAGGCTCACCGACAAACATGAGGGGCGGCCGATCACCTTGTCGCCGCCCAAAAAAACCGATCGCGCCTCGATCGTCGCGCGGCGCCCGTGGCTCACCCTCGCGATCCTCGCCGCGATCGGCGCGGCTGTTCCCTGGCTGTTGCGCGACCGGGCGCCGGATCGCACGCTCGTCGGGCGCACCACCGTCGTCGAGGCAGTCCTCGACGATCCGGGGACGCCGCGCGTGGGGGTGACCGCCCCCACCGTCACCATCGTCGTCTTCACCGACTATCAATGCCCGGTGTGCCGCGCCACCGACCCGGCCCTCGAACGGCTGATCGACCGTGACCGCCATGTTCGCGTCCTGTTCAAGGACTGGCCGATCTTCGGGGTGCGATCCACGGCGGCGGCCCGCCTCGCCCTCGCCGCCGACCGTCAGGGCAAATATCTCGCCGTCCATCGCGCCCTGATGGCGACCCGCCTGCCCCTGACCGACCCAAACCTCGAAACCATCGCCAAAGGGGCGGGCGTCGATTGGCCGAAGCTGCGCGCGGATCTGGCCGGAAACGGCCCGGCCATCGACGCCCTCCTCAAACGACAGGCGTTCGAGGCGTGGTCGCTCGGATTGCAGGGGACGCCCGGCTATCTCGTCGGCCCGTATCTCGTGCGTGGCGGACTGGACGGCCGCGCGCTCGCCGGTATGGTCGAGGCGGCCCGCGAGCGCCGCGGCCCCAATGCGAACGCGGAAACCTCATGAGCACGAACGGCTCTCAGACAGAAACCTCACCCTCCCGGATGATCGACGGCAGGATCGCGGAATTGGGCGACTGGCGGGGCGCGATGCTCTCCCGGCTGCGCGCGCTGATCACCGAAGCGGTTCCCGAAGTGGTCGAGGAGTGGAAGTGGCGCGGGGTTCCGGTGTGGTCCAGCGAGGGGATCATCTGCACCGGCGAGACCTACAAGGCGGTGGTGAAGCTGACCTTCGCCAGGGGCGCCGCCCTCGACGACCCGTCCGGCCTGTTCAACGCCGGCCTCGAGGGAAACACCCGGCGCGCGATCGACATCCGCGAAGGCGAGACGATCGACGCGGCGGCGTTCAAGGTCCTCGTTCGCGCGGCGGTAGCAATGAACGCCGCGGGCGGCCGCCGCCGAGAGAGCTGAAGTGGACAAGAGATGGGGGGAGAAACTTCGTCCCACGAGCGGGAAAACGAAGGGAATTGGTGCTCCTGTCCCCTGCGCCACCGTGCTTCGCCAAGGGGTCGGGCGGCTGGAACGGCGCGACGAGCGGGAGTTTCTGCCCGCGGCGTCGCCGACCTGCACGGCGCGGATCGCCCTGACCCGCTCGACGATCGAGGTCGATGGCCGGCGCCGACCGCTCATTCCGGGCATGGCGGTCACCGCCGAGGTGCGCACCGGGCGCCGCTCGATCGTCGACTATCTGTTCTCGCCGCTGGCCCGCAAAACGAGCGAGGCGATGCACGAGCGTTGAGGTAAGAGTCCTCACAGGCGCGGGTCGGCCCGAGGCGTTTGCGGGGATCGTCGATGGAAAGGCCGCGAACGTGACCGTATGGATCGGCCTGGCCGCCTTCGCCGCCACGTTCGGCGGGGCCCTGCTCGGCATGTGGGCCGCCGGACGCTTGCCGCGGAACCACCTGGGGCCCGACACGCGCAACGTCATTTCGATCTCGATGGCGGTGGTCGGCACCCTCGTCGCCCTCGTCGTCAGCCTGCTCATCACCGAGGGGAGCACAACATTCACCGCTCGTGCCGACGCGGTGAGCGGCCTTGCCGCCAACATCGTGCGGATGGACGATATTCTCCGACGCTATGGACCCGACGCGGCGGATGGGCGCGCGGTGCTTCGGGACTATGCCCAAGGCAAGGCGGACGAATTGGCGAGCGCGTCCCGGCCGGCGACGACCGCCCGTCCGCTGGTGGTCCTTGAGAAGCTCGACGACCGGATATTCCGCCTCGCGCCCCTGGACAACTATCACCGCTTCCTGCAGCAGCGCGCCATACAGGTGATCGACTCGATGAGCGATGAACGCTGGCTTCTGGTCGAGAAGATGAGCACGGCGATGCCGGCGCCCTTCCTCGCCCTGCTGATCTTCTGGCTCGCCCTTCTGTTCGTGAGTTTTGGCCTCTTCGCCCCGCGCAACGCCACGATCCTGGCGGCTCTGCTGCTGTGCGCCCTGGCCATCTCCGGAGGGATTTTCATGATCGTCGAACTGGCGAACCCCAGTCGCGGGCTGATCAGGGTTCCGACCGAACCGCTCGCCGCCGCCATACGCGAGATCCGGGCCGGCGCCCGAACCGGAATCCGGTGAGCCGGGTCGAGGTGGCCACGCTGAGAAGCAAGGTGGCGAACCGTTCCGTCCGCAAGGCGTCCGGCAACGTGTGATTGCCGGCGAAGCGATACGCAACCACGGGCAGGCCAGGGGCGGACGGCGCCATCTGGCGCCCGGGGATCGTCCCGCTCATGCGTGGGCGAGGGCGCTGCGGAGGATCGTCTCCAGATCGTCGAACCGCGGGCGCCAGTCGAGGGTCGCGCGCAGGCGGCCGATGTCGGAAACCGCGCTCGCCGCGTCGCCGATGCGGCGAGGCGCGCGTCGGGTGGGCAGGGCGCGGCCGAGGATCGCCTCGAGGGCGGCGACCACCTCGAGCACGGTGTGACCCCGGCCATAGCCGCAGTTGAGGGTGACCGGCGCTCCCCCCGCATCGAGGTGGTTCAGGGCGAGCACGTGCGCCCGCGCCAGGTCGGAGACATGGACATAGTCGCGCTCCCCGGTTCCGTCGCGCGTGTCGTAGTCGTCACCCCATATGGGCAGATGTTCGCGCCTTCCAAGCGCGACTTCCACCGCCAGCGGGATCAGGCCCCCGGGGCGCGCGGCCCGGTCGGCGACCTTCCCTTCCGGATCGAAGCCGGCGACGTTGAAATAGCGCAGGCAGATCGGGCGAAACGCCGGCGACGCCGCCGCCAGATGGCCGAGCATGACCTCCGTCATCAGTTTGGAGGCGCCATAGGGCGTGCTGGGCCGGGCCGGCGCGGTCTCCGCGATCGGCGAACAGGCGGCCGCCCCATAGATCGCCGCGCTCGACGAGAAGACGAAATGGCCCACTCCGGCCCGAATGCACGCCCGGGCGAGAACCAGCGAGGCGGCGGTATTGTTGGCGTAGTATTTCGCCGGATCGAGGATCGATTCCGGGCCGGAAATGCTGCCGGCGAAATGCACGACCGCGCCGATCTCGTCCCTGGCGAACAGCCCCGAGACGAACGCGGGGTCGCCGATATTTCCCTGGCTGAAGGCGACGCCCTGGGGGATCGCGGCTCGGGCGCCCACCGACAGGTCGTCGGCCACCACCACGCGCCGCCCAGCCTCGATCAGGGCCATCACCATATGGCTGCCGATGTAACCCGCGCCGCCGGTGACGAGAACCGCCGCCTCACCCATCATGCCGCGTCCTCCACCCTATCCCGCCGCCGCGTATTCCTTGTACCAGCGGCAAAAGGCCGGCACGCCGGCGCCGATTCCGGTTAGGGGCGCATAGCCGGTCAGCGCCTTCAGAAGCGAGACGTCGGCGAAGGTGCGTGGCGCGTCTCCGGCCTGCATGGCGACAAGGTTGCGCCGCGCGCGGAGCCCGAGGCTGCGTTCGATCTCGGCGATGAACCGTGCGAGCGGCTCGGGATGTCCCCGCCCGACGTTCACCGTCCGCCACGGGGCCGAGGGACTGAGCGAATCGATGGCCCCGCCGACCCGCGTTCCGGCCTTCGGCGGCGCAACCACGAGCCGGACGACCCCCTCGACGACATCGTCGACATAGGTGAAATCGCGCTCCATCGCCCCGCCATTGTACACATCGATCGACCGGTCGTTGAGCATGGCGTCGACGAACCGGAAAAGGGCCATGTCCGGCCGCCCCCACGGCCCGTAGACGGTGAAGAAACGCAGCATGGTCGTCGGCAGCCCCCACAGGTGACTGTAGGCGTGGCTCATCGCCTCGCCCGCCTTCTTGGTCGCCGCGTAGAGGCTCAATGGATGATCGGTCGTGTCGGCCTCGCGAAACGGCGTCGCCCGATTGGCCCCATAGACCGAACTGGTGGAGGCGACCAGCAGATGGCCGACGCCCGCCGCGCGGGCGACCTCCAGCACATTGAACGTCCCCACCAGGTTGGCGTCGATATAGGCCCGGGGATTTTCGAGGCTGTAGCGCACCCCCGCTTGGGCGGCGAGGTGGACGATGACCTCGGGACCGGCGGCGGCCGTCGCGCGCGCCAGGGCGCGAGAATCCTCCAGCATCAGGACGTGGGGGGTGAAAGCCGGGTGCGTTTCGAGAATGGCGTGGCGCGCGGCCTTGAGAGCCACGTCATAGTAGGGCGTGAACCCGTCGACCCCGGCGACCGCGTGGCCGTCCGCCAGCAACCTTCGGGCCAGGTGGAAGCCGATGAATCCGGCGGACCCGGTAACCAGCACCCGCATCGGTGGCCGCCCTCCCCGCGGTCCCGAATGTTACAGGATCCGCGGGGAGGCCATAGCACGGACCCGTTCAGTGCGGCGGTTCGGCCGGTTTTTTCTCGTCCCGGGGAGCGGGGGACGCGCGCGGCGCGGGTTGTGGTCGTGGCGGCGGCGCGGCGCGCATCGCCGGCGGTCCCGCGGGACGCGCCTGGGGTCGCATCGCCCCGCCCATGGGCGGGCCGCCGCGCGGCGGCGGGGCCATGCCGGCCGGGGCTTCCCTGCGCGTCGGCGCCCGTTCGGGCGCC
>JBDTKQ010000316.1:0-2439 GCA_039935235.1 Caulobacteraceae bacterium | reverse complement strand
GCCTTTTTGACATCGCGCGCATTCACCGCCGCTCTTCTGGCCGGCGACGTGCGGCGCGCCGCCGCCCTGGCCCCGGCCGATCCGGCGGGAGACGTCGCTCTGTACCGGCTGGGCGCCCTGGTGCGCGGCGTCGAGGCCCTGGCCGAGGATGACGGGAAGAGAGCGCACGCCATCTTCGTCAGCCGCGGCTCCGGCGTGCCTCAGGAAGTCGCCGCCAGCCTGATCGCGCCTTTCGCCGCCGCCGCCGCCGGCGACGAGCGCGACGCTTTGGTGCATCCGGTGATCGCCGGCGATCCCATCTCGCAGTTCTTCGCCAATCTCGACCAGGGGGAACTCTACGAGCGCGCGCACCGCTATGACGAAGCGGAAACGGCGTTCCGCTCCCTGATCGCGAAGGGCGATCCGGGAGCCATTCCCAGCATAAAGCTGGGCGAGTTTCTCGAACGCCGCGGTCGGCGGGCCGACGCCATCGCCATCTATGGCGACGCCCTCGGGAGAAACCCGGGTGATGGCGCGCTCGTCGTGGCCAGCGCCCGGGCCAAGGCCGGCAAGGAGCCGCCCCCGCTGCCGCCAATCCGCAAATCGGCCGCCGAGGCGCTCATCGCCCCGGCCACGGCCCTGATCCTGCAAAAACAGGACCAGGTCGCCCTAGCCTATCTGCGGCTCGCGCTGCGCCTCGACCCTACCCGGGACGAGGCTTGGCTTCTCGTCGGCGACATCCTGTCCAACGAGGGCGACACCGAGGGAGCCCGGGTCGCCTACATGACGCCCAAGCGCGGTTCCGATCAGTATGTCGCAGCCCGGGGCAAGCTGGCCTGGAGCTACCACGGCGCCAAGGACAAGGAGATGGCGCTCAAAACCGCCCGCGAAACCCTCGCGGCCGAACCCCTGAACCAGGACGCGGCGGTGAACCTCGCCGACCTGTTGCGCGCCGACGAGCGTTATGACGAGTCGGCCAAGGTCCTTGATGCCCTGATCGCCGCCAAGGGTGACCAGGCCGACTGGCGGCTCCTCTATATGCGAGCGGTGGATTTCGAGGAGAGCGGGCGGTGGGCCGACGCCGAGCGCGACCTTCGGGTGGCTTTGAAGAAGCGGCCAGACGAGCCGGAACTGCTGAATTTCCTGGGATATTCGTGGATCGATCGCGGCGAGCGGCTCCCCGAAGCAATGGTCATGGTGCGCAAGGCGGTAAGCCTCGATCCGCAATCGGGGGCGATGCTCGATTCCCTGGGCTGGGGCTATTACCGGCTCGGCGACTACAAGGCGGCGGTGGAAAACCTCGAGGCGGCGGTGGTGCTCGAGCCGGGCGATCCGGACGTCAACAATCACCTGGGCGACGCCTATTGGCGGGTGGGTCGCCACACCGAGGCCCAGTTCCAGTGGCGCCGTGTTCTTACCCTGGACCCGTCCTCCAAGATCAAGGCAGAGGCCGAGGCCAAGTTGAAATCCGGTCTTGGCGGACCGCCGCCGGCGTCGCTGGTCGCCGCCCAATAATCGCCGGGCGCGGATGAACCTCGAGGAATTCGCCCCGGCCAAGGTCAATCTGTACCTCCACGTCGGCCCCGTTGGGCTCGATGGGTATCATCCCGTCAACAGCTTGATGGTCTTCGCCGACGTGGGCGATCGCGTCCGTCTCACGTCGGCGCCGGGCATGTCCTTCGCCGTGGAAGGCGCGTTTGCCGAGGGCCTCGCGCACGATGGAGACAATCTGGTGACCCACGCGCGCGATCGCTTTCTCGAAGCGGGCGGGACGGGGATGGATCCCTTCGATTTGGTCCTCGACAAAGCGTTGCCCGTGGCCGCGGGGCTCGGTGGGGGCTCCGCGGACGCGGCGGCGACGCTGCGGCTCCTGTCGCGGACGGCCGCGGCGAGCGGCTCCCCAGCGCCTTCGGCGGAGCGTGTGGACCAGATCGCCCGCGGCCTTGGATCGGATGTCGCCGCGTGCATGAGTCGTATTCCGGTGATCGCCGAAGGCCGCGGGGACCGGTTGACTCCCGCGCCGCGAATGCCGGAGCTCCACGCCGTCCTGGTCAACCCGGGCGCGCCGTCGTCCACCGCCAACGTCTATCGCGCCTACGACAGGGCGGCCGCAATGGCGACGGCCGATTCGCCGGCCTACCCCGCCGCGTTCGCGTCGGCCGAAGAGTTGGTCGGATTCCTCAAAGCCTGCCGCAACGATCTGGAAACGCCGGCGATCGGCCTTCAGCCGCGGATCGGGGATGTTTTGGCGGTTCTCGCCCGTTCCCCCGAGGCCCTGTTGACGCGCATGTCCGGGTCCGGAGCCACATGCTTTGCCTTGTGCGCCGGTCGATCGGCGGCCGAAGGTCTCGCGCGCGACGTGGCGCGCGACCATGGCGACTGGTGGGTGACGGCGTGCCGCCTCGCCTCCACGGACCGACCCTCCCCATGACATCGGGGACCCTCGCGCGAGGGTCCCCG
>JBDTKQ010000315.1:0-3013 GCA_039935235.1 Caulobacteraceae bacterium | reverse complement strand
GCATTGGATCGGCTTATGGCCGCGCGGCCGCCGCTGGTCCACCCGCCCTTGCGCGGAGCCGCCGGTTATCGCAATCACCGCGTCTGGCGAGAGAGGATTTTACGTGTCTCAGGCGCGAATCATCGTGGTCGGCAATGAAAAGGGCGGCGCGGGGAAATCCACCGTCGCCATCCATCTCGCGGTCGCCCTGCTGCACGCGGGCGCCCGGGTGGGCATCGTGGATCTCGACGTGCGCCAACAATCGGTGGGCCACTTTTTCGCCAATCGCCGGGCCTGGGCGCTTGCCCAAGGCGCCCAACTCCCACAGCCACCCACGACCGCGCCTGTGACCGACGATGCCGGCCTCGCGGCGGCGCTGGACCAGGCATGCGACTTCGTGGTGATCGACACCCCCGGCGCCGATACCGCCCTTTCCCGGGCGGCGCACTGCGCGGCCGATCTCATCGTCACGCCAATGAACGACAGCTTCGTCGATTTCGACATGCTGGCCGTGGTCGATCCGGTGAGCATGGACGTGACCCGTCCCAGTCTCTACGCCGAAACGGTGTGGAACGCGCGAAAGGCGCGCGCGGCGGTGCGCGGCCGGTCGATCGACTGGGTGATCCTGCGCAACCGGCTCTCCTCGGTCGAGCCGCGCAATCGCCGCCGCGTCGACGAACGCCTGGCCACCCTCTCGCGGCGCGTCGGTTTTCGCGCTATCGCCGGTTTGCGCGACCGGGTGATCTATCGCGAACTGTTCCCCTTCGGCCTGACGGTCAGCGACCTGTCGCGCACCGTGCGGCCCGTTCAGGTTTCCCTGACACATGTGGCGGCCCGGCAGGAATTGCGGGCGATGATGCACGAATTGGAGCTCATCGTCAGCGTCCCGACCGTCGTGGCCGCGGCATAGCAGCCGTGTACGCGGAATGATCTTCGTCGCTCTGGGTGTCGCCATCCTGGCCCTCCTCGTCTGGATCGGACGGCGCCCGGGACAGCTGCCCCGGGGGGTTCGCATCGCCAGGGTGCTGGCCTCGGCGCTCGCGGCGGCGGGGGCGGTGGCCATCGGCTTGCGGGGACAGTGGCTCATCAGCCTGGCGCTGATCGCCTGTTCCGCGGTTCTGGCGATAACCGCGAAACCGGCCGCCTCCGCCGGCGCGGACCGGGGGCGGGGAGCGCTGAGCGTGGGGGAGGCGCGCTCGATCCTCGGCGTCGCGCCTGGCGCAAGTCGTGCCGAGATCGAGGCGGCCTATCGGAACCTGATGCGCCGCGCTCACCCAGACCAGGGAGGGTCCACCGGGCTCGCCGCCCAGGTCAACGCGGCGCGGGACCGCCTTCTGGGCTAGGGAGACGCCGGGAGACCGGCTACGCCCCGCCGGCGATGCAGGGGATCCGCCGGGTCCTGACCGCATCGCACGCCTCGGCCGCGGCCGAGGAGGTGAAGCCGGAGAACCGCGCGCGATAGCCGCGGCCGTCGGCGACCACCGCGCCCTCGGCATTGTCGAAAATGCGAACGAAACGGCGGGAAACGTCCTCTACCCGGGATCTGGCTTCCTGGCGGCTCCTGAACTCACCGACCTGGATCCACCAGGTCCTCGCCTCCCGCCCGCGCGGCGCGACGGCGGGCATGGCGTTTGAAATGGTCATCGGCGTGGGTCGGACCGTATTTCGCGTAAGCACCACATCGATCGGATCGGACGTGTCCCCTTCACCCAATGGCGGCCGACCCGTGGTGACATAGGAGGCGCCGCCCGGCTGGAAATAGGCTTGGGTCGAGGCCATCCGCTCGCCCCGCGCGCGGCGTTGCATCACGTCGAAGCCGGTAAGGAGCAACCCCTCGACATTGGCGTTGCGCACTGCGCTGGACGAACTTCCCATCACCACCGCGATCAGCCGATTGCCGTTGCGGGTGGCAGAGGCGTCAAGATTGAAACCGGCGGCGTTGGTAAAGCCGGTCTTCAGCCCGTCCACGCCGGGCATCTTTCCAAGGAGGTGATTGGTGTTGAACATGGTCTTCCCCCGCCAGGTGAACTGCTCCTGGCTGAAGAATCTGTAGTATTGCGGGAAGTCCCTCAGGATCGCCCTGGTCAGGATGGCGATGTCGTGGGCGCTGGATATTTGACGACTGTCGGGCAGGCCGTTGGCGTTGACGTAGCGGGTGTTCAACATTCCCAGTTGCTGGGCCTTGGCGGTCATCATTTCCGCGAAGCGCGATTCAGTGCCGCCCACCCGCTCGGACAGGGCGACCGCCATGTCGTTCGCCGAGTGGACGGCCATGGCGTACATCGCGTTCTCGACGCTGATCGTCTCCCCGGCGCGGAGGCCCAGCTTGGTCGCCGGCTGGGCGGCGGCCAATGGAGAAACCACAACCTGGTCGTTGAGCCGCAAACGGCCGGAGGAAAGCGCCTCGAAGACGAGATAAAAGGTCATCACCTTGGTCACCGAGGCCGGATACCGCGGGCTGTCGGCGCGCTCGCCGTAAAGGATTTCGCCGCTGCGGGCGTCCATGACAATGGCTGTATACTTCGGCTCGTAGGAGGGCACCCGCGGCCATCCAGCCTGCGCCGAGGCGAAAACAGGCGCGCCGGCCAAGGCGGTGGCGACGCCGGCCAGTACGGCTGCGCGGACGACGATGCGGGCGGACTTCGACAAGAGCGTCTCCAGCGGAATCGGCTCGCCCGAGTCTGTGGCGAAGCTGCGCTTATACATGGGTTCACCATTGTTTCCCGAATGTAAACAACTCGTGAGGAAGCGCCCCCTCAACCCCATCCTCGCGGGATCGTGAACATTTGTGCAGTGCACAAAAAATTGGTTGACTATCGCATCGCAGCATGAGATGAGGGTGCGTGTCCCGCTCGTTCGCGGCGCGCCCGATTCCGATGCTTCCGCCCATTCAAGGAGACTGACCATGGCCATCGGCCAAGACGATTTTCAGGCGACCGCCCAGGCCGCCACCGCCAATGTCGAACATTTCGCCGGCAACGCGACCGCCGCGATCAAGGATTCGGTCGAGAAGTCCATGACCGCGATCTCGGAA
>JBDTKQ010000314.1:0-3036 GCA_039935235.1 Caulobacteraceae bacterium | reverse complement strand
CGACCAACCCGCCACGCTATGTCCCCGTGCGCGGCGCTCTTGGGCTGCAGCAGGCCTATACGACCGCCGATTTCAGCGCCGGGATCTCCCACGCCAAGTGGTCGATCGACCTTTTGCTGACCAACGCCTTCGACACCCGCGCCCAGCTCTATCGCTACGCCGAGTGCACAATCCAGGTGTGCGGGGCCAACCCCTACATCGTCACCAACCGCCCACGCACCATCGCCCTGCGCTTCGGCCAGAAATTCTGAGTCAAGAGCGCCGCCGCGCCCGCCACTCGGCGGCGCCCTGACCCCAGACGTCGATTTCCTCGTCGATCGGGGCGGGCAGACGGTCGCGGCGAAGGATGCGCGAACCCAGGCGTTCGGCGACCTTTCGCGAGGCGACGTTGGCCGGGTCGATGCAATGGATGATCTCGCTCCAGCCGAGATGGTCAAAGGCCCAGTCCATGGCCGCGGCCGCCGCCTCGACGGCGTAGCCCTTGCCCCACGCCTCGCGCGCCAAGCCCCAGCCGACCTCGGTCCCCGGCCAGCCCTCGGGGCAAAGCGGCCCGATCCGGCCGACCCACCGCCCGCTCCGCGTCTCGATCACCGAGAACATGCCGAAGCCCTGGATCGCCCACGATCCGGCGGTGGATACGAAGCCGCGCCACGCCACCGACCTTGGCATGGCGTGGCCGATGAAGCGCATGACCTCCTCGTCCGCCGCCATGGCCGCCCACGGGTCGAAGTCCTCGGCGAGGATCGGCCGCAGACTCAATCTGGCCGTCGTCAGGGTGGGACCCGCCGCACCGCTCACGCCAGCGCGGGCTCGATCTGTTTGCACGCGGCGATCAGACCGCGCACCGAGGCGACCGACTTTTCGAACATCGCCTTTTCCGCCGCGTCGAGCGGGAACTCGATGATTCGCTCGGCCCCGCCGACCCCGATCACGGTGGGCGCGCCGACGTAGATCCCCTCCACCCCGTACTGGCCGGTCAGATGGGCGGCGCACGGCAGCACCCGCTTCTGGTCGAAGAGGTAGGATTTGGCCATGGCGATGGCGCTTTCGGCCGGGGCATAGAAGGCGGAGCCGGTTTTCAGCAGGGCCACCACCTCGCCGCCGCCGCCGCGCGTGCGCTGGACGATGGCGTCGATCTCGCTCTGGGCGATCACGCCCTGGCGGACGAGTTCGGGCAAGGGCAGTCCGCCGACCGTGGAATGGCGGGCCATGGGGACCATGTCGTCGCCGTGACCGCCGAGGGTCCAAGCGTGAACGTCCTGCACCGAAACCCCAAGTCGCTCGGCGAGAAAGAAGCGGAAGCGCGCCGAATCGAGAACTCCGGCCATGCCGATCAGGCGGGCCGGGGGAAGTCCGGAGAATTCCCGTAGCGCCCACACCATGGCGTCGAGGGGATTGGTGATGCAGATCACGAAGGCGCCCGGGGCGTGGCGCTTGAGTCCCTCGCCGACGGCCTTCATCACTTTCAGATTGATGCCCAGAAGATCGTCGCGGCTCATGCCCGCCTTTCGGGGCACCCCGGCGGTGACGATGCACACGTCCGCCCCGGCCAGATCGGCGTAGTCGCTGGTCCCCTTCAGCGTGGCGTCCTTGCCAAAGACCGGGGTCGCCTCGTTGAGATCGAGCGCCTTTCCCTGCGGCACGCCGTCGACGATGTCGAACAGGACGATGTCGCCCAAGGCTTCGCGGGCGGCGATATGGGCGAGGGTGCCTCCGATCATCCCGGCCCCCACAAGGGCGATTTTCGCTCGGGCCATGAGGGCGTTCGTCTCCGTCTGTCCAGGAAATGCGCGCGCGGTCTAGACCGCCGGCCGGGCGCCCGCAAGGTTCCGCGCGGCGATCGCCTCGGCCACGGCGACCAGCTTGACCGCCTGATCGCGGTGGAGGCGTTCGGCGAGGCGGCCGTCCACCCGCAACGCCCCTTTGCCGGCGTTTTCCGGGGCGTCGAAGGCGCCGATCACGGCGCGCGCGAAGGCCACGTCCGCGACGGTCGGCGTGAACGTGGCGTTGCAGATCGCCAGGTGGCTGGGGTGAATGAGGCTCTTGCCGTCGAAGCCGAAGTCGAGTCCCTGGCAGCAGGCCGCTTCGAGGGCGGCCAGATCGTCGATCTCGTTATGCACCCCGTCGAGGATGGCCAGGCCGTGGGCCCGCGCGGCGCTGACCGCCAGCGACAGTGCGGCGAAGAACGGCTCCCGCCCCGGCGTCTGCCGCGCGCCCATCTCGCGGGCCAGATCGTTGATTCCCATGACGAAGGCGGCGAGACGCCCGCCGTGCGCCGCCGCCGCGATCGGCTCGATCGCGAACACCGCCTCCACCGTTTCCACCATGGCCCAAAGGCGGGTGCGCGCCGGAGCGCCGGCGAGGGCCGTGTCGAAGGCGGCGATATCGTCCGCGCCACGAATCTTGGGAACGAGGACCGCGTCGCAGCCCGCTGCGGCGGCCATGGCCAGATCCTCCGCACCCCACGGGGTCTCGAGGCCGTTGACCCGGATAGCCACCTCCCGGGCGCCGAAGCCGCCGGCGCGCACCGCCGCGTCCGCCGCCCGCCGCGCGTCCTCCTTGGCTTCTGGAAGCACCGCGTCCTCCAGATCGAGGATCACCACGTCGCAGTCGAGCCCACGCGCCTTTGCCACCGCCCGGGCGTTGGATGCCGGCATATACAGAGCGCTGCGGCGCGGTCGGATCGGCGGCATGGGTTGGATTGCTCCTGGGTGACGGCGGCGGACGGTTGGGTTTAGGATGGACCCATCATGACCATCCGCTACGACCCCGCCGCGCGCAATGTTCTGGGCGGCGCCCTCGCGCCCTGTTCGCTGCGGCCGGTGACCGGTTTCTACCGCAACGGCTGCTGCGAGACCGGGCCGGAGGATGTCGGCCAGCATACGGTGTGCGCGGTGATGACCGCCGAGTTCCTGCGGTTCTCCATGGCCGCCGGCAACGATCTTTCCACCCCGCGTCCGGAGTACGACTTTCCCGGACTGCGCCCCGGCGACCGCTGGTGCCTGTGCGCGCCGCGCTGGAAGGAGGCTCTCGACG
>JBDTKQ010000313.1:0-3738 GCA_039935235.1 Caulobacteraceae bacterium | reverse complement strand
GCGACGTCGAAGGCGGCGTCGGTGGCGAAGCGCTTGGCCATGGCGGCCAGCCGCGTGGTGGCCGGATCGCCGGCGTCCAGGGCGGCGGCGGCGCGGCGGACCATCAGGCGGGCGACCTCCAACTGGGTCGCCATGTCGGCCATCTTGAATTGCAGGGCCTGGAATTCCTTCAAAGCCCGGCCGAACTGCTTGCGGCTGGTCAGATAATCCCTGGCGGTGTCGAAGGCGAACTGGGCGCCGCCCAGAGCGCAGGCGGCGATGTTGAGGCGCCCGCCGTCCAGGCCCTTCATGGCGATGCGAAATCCCTCGCCTTCCGAGCCGACCCTGTTTTCGGCCGGAATGCGCGCATTGTCGAAGTGGACCATGGCCGTCGGCTGGCTCGCCCAGCCCATCTTGCGCTCCTGGGCGCCGAACGACAGGCCCTCCGTTCCCTTCTCGACCACAAAGGTCGAGATGCCCGCCGCGCCGTCGCCCCCCGACCGCGCCATGACCACGTAAACGTCGGAAACGCCGGCCCCGGAGATGAAGGCCTTGGCGCCGTTCAATACGTAATCCTCGCCTTCGCGCCTGGCGGTGGTGCGCAGGGAGGCGGCGTCGGAGCCCGACCCCGGTTCGGTGAGGCAATAGGAGGCGATGGCCTCCATGGTGGTGAGCCTGGGCAGGTATTTGTGGCGCAGCGCGTCGGAGGCAAACCCGTCGATCATCCACGAGGCCATGTTGTGGATCGAGAGGAAGGCGGCGGTGGAGACATCTCCGTGGGCGAGGGCCTCGAAGATCAAGGTGGCGTCCAGGCGGGTGAGCGCCGATCCGCCCACGTCCTCGCCCACATAGACGCCCGCGAACCCTAGTGCCGCCGCGTGGCGCAGCACATCGACGGGGAAGAATTTCTCCTCATCCCACCGCGCCGAATGCGGCGCCATCTCCGCCGCCCACAAAAGGCGCATCGAGGACTATATCCAGATGGGCGTCGACGAGGGCGCCGAACTGGTGGTCGATGGCCGGGGCTTCGCGCTGCAGGGCTATGAGACCGGCTTTTTTATCGGCCCGACCCTGTTCGACCACGTCAAACCGGCGATGAGGACCTATCAGGAGGAAATCTTCGGGCCGGTATTGCAGATCGCCCGCGCCGACACCTTCGACGAGGCGCTGCATCTTGCCTCGGATCACCCCTATGGCAATGGCGTGGCCATCTACACCCGCAACGGCCGCGCCGCCCGCGAGTTCGCCGCGCGGGTCAATGTCGGCATGGTCGGGATCTATGTGCCGATCCCGGTGCCGGTGGCCTACCACACCTTCGGCGGCTGGAAACGCAGCGCGTTCGGCGACACCAACCAGCACGGGGTGGAGGGGGTGAAGTTCTATACCAAGGTCAAAACCGTCACCCAACGATGGCCCGAGGGCGCGCAGGACGACAGCGCCTTCGTCATCCCGACGATGGGGTGAGGCGATGGGTTTGGGACGGTTCGCCTCCGCCCACCTCTCCCCTCGGGCGAGGTGATCTGGATGGACTTCACCCTCACGGAGGATCAACGGGCTATCGAGGACGCGGCGCGGGCGTTCTCCGACGCGGAGCTCGCGCCGCATTCGGCCAGGTGGGACGCCGAGGCGTATTTTCCGGTGGGAGTGCTGCGCGCCGCGGCGGCCCTCGGCTTCGCGGGGATCTATGTCGGCGAGGACGTAGGCGGCTCGGCCCTCTCGCGCCTCGACGCGGTGATGATCTTCGAGGCCCTGTCGCACGGCGACGTCTCCACGGCGGCTTTCCTCTCCATCCACAACATGGCCTCGTGGATGATCGATCGGTTCGGCTCGCAAGCGCTGCGGGATAAATACCTCCCGCGTCTCACCTCGATGGCGCTGATCGCCTCCTAGTGCCTGACCGAGCCGGGCGCCGGTTCGGACGCCGCCTCGCTGCGGACCACCGCGAGACGGGACGGCGAGCACTATGTCCTCGACGGGGCCAAAGCGTTCATCTCCGGCGCCGGCGTGTCGGACATCTATGTCGTCATGGCGAGATCCGGCGGAGCGGGGGCCGGCGGCGTCTCCACCTTCGTGGTCGAGACGGGAACCCCCGGCCTTTCCTTCGGCGCCCCGGAGCGGAAGATGGGCTGGACGAGCCAACCCACCGCCATGGTCCATTTCGACGCCGTGCGCATCCCCGCCGAAAACCGCGTCGGCGAGGAGGGCGAGGGCTTCCGCATCGCCATGAAGGGGCTGGATGGCGGTCGGCTCAACATCGCCGCCTGTTCGTTGGGCGGCGCCTCCCTCGCCCTCGAAACCGCCAAGGCCTACCTTCAGAGCCGCGAACAGTTCGGCCGCCCGTTGCGCGACTTCCAGGCGCTGCAGTTTCGGATCGCCGACATGGCCACCGACCTCGAGGCCGCCCGCCTGATGGTCCGCCGCGCCGCGGCCGCCCTCGACGCGGGCGATCCCGCCGCCACCATGCTTTGCGCCATGGCCAAGCGCTTCGCCACCGACACAGGGTTCGAGATCGCCAACCAGGCGCTGCAACTCCACGGCGGCTACGGCTATCTCAAGGACTATCCGCTCGAACGCATCGTGCGCGACCTTCGGGTCCACCAGATTCTCGAGGGGACCAACGAGATCATGCGGGTAATCGTCGCGCGGGAGATGTTCCGGCCATGAACGAGGCCGCGGAGGTCATCGTCAGGGTCGAGGGGGCGGTGGGGCGACTGACGCTCAACCGGCCGCAAGCTCTGGGCGCCCTGACCACGACCATGTGCCGGCTGATGATCGACGCCCTCCTCGCGTGGCGGGCGGACGAGGCGGTCGAGGCGGTGCTGATCGACCATGCCGGCGACCGCGGCTTTTGCGCCGGCGGCGACATCCGCGCCCTCGCCGACAGCGTGGCCGTGGGCGGCGCGGCGGCGCGGGAGTTCTTTTTCACCGAATATCGCCTCGACCATCTCCTCTTCGCCTATGAGAAACCGGTGATCGCGGTGATGGACGGGGTGATCATGGGCGGCGGCGTCGGCATCGCCTGGGGCGCGCGCTACCGTATCGCCACCGAGCGGACCACCTTCGCCATGCCCGAGACCGGGATCGGCTTGTTTCCCGACGTCGGTGGAAGCTGGTTCCTTCCGCGCCTGCACGGGTCGACCGGCGCGTGGCTCGCGCTCACCGGCGCGCGCCTGAAGGCCGCGGGGTGCGAGATTCTCGGCATCGCCACCGATGTGGTTCCCTCCGCCCGACTGCCGGAGCTGAAGAGCCGTTTCGTCGCCGAGCCGGCGGCCGTCGAGACGATCCTCACCGAGCTGGGAGGCGATCCCGGGCGCTCGGCGATGATCGAGCATCACGACGAGATCGACCGGCTGTTTTCCGGCGAGACGGTGGAGGCGATCGTCGCCGCCCTCGCCGCCGACGGCTCGGACTGGGCGCGCGCTCAAGCCGCGATCGTCGCCGCCAAATCGCCGCTCAGCCTCAAGGTCGCTCTGCGCCAGCTTCGACTCGGCGCCGCGATGACCGATTTCGCGGAGGCGCTGACCATGGAGATGCGCGTGGCCGCCCGCCTCGTTTCGGGCCACGACTTCACCGAGGGCGTCCGCGCCGTGATCCTCGACAAGGACGGCGCCCCACGCTGGGACCCCGCCACCCTCGGGGGGGTGACCGAGGCGATGCTGGCCGCGGTCTTCGCTCCGCTGCCCGCCGATCAGGAATGGTCGCCCATCGATTCCCCCCCGGCCGTGCTCTCATCGGTCATCCGGGGTGGGGCGCCGCGCG
>JBDTKQ010000312.1:0-12142 GCA_039935235.1 Caulobacteraceae bacterium | reverse complement strand
GAAACTTACCTCAAAACAAGGCTTCGCCGAGAGCCGTGGTAGACCACCACGTTGATAGGCCAGGTGTGGAAGCGCCGCGAGGCGTGCAGCTTACTGGTACTAATCGCTCGATAGGCTTGATCGTTCTCATCAAAACTCATTCGCACCTTTGATTTGACGCTAGACGCCCTGGCGGAAGCCCGGGCTGATGTCTTCTTCGCATCCTTTTTGTTGACCTGGTGGCTTTGCCGGAGGGTCCCCACCCGATCCCATTCCGAACTCGGTCGTTAAGCCCTCCTGGGCCGATGGTACTTCGTCTCAAGGCGCGGGAGAGTAGGTCGTCGCCAGGTCTACCAAAAGGATGTCAAAACTCTCCATCGACCCTTCACCACGCAATTCCCTTCCACCTTTGACGCGGGGTGGAGCAGCCCGGTAGCTCGTCAGGCTCATAACCTGAAGGTCACAGGTTCAAATCCTGTCCCCGCACCCATCTTCGAACGGCGAACCCCCGGCCCCCGCCGGGGGTTTTGCATTTTGTCCGATCCTGCCCTTCGTCCAGGCAGAGGGAGTTCCCCGCGGTGATCTGAGCCGTACGGCTTGGGGCCGTCGTTTGGATCATGGGTCGATCCCTCCGATACCGCCAACGTCGAGCCTGGGCCGCCGTTTCAAGAACGTGGAGCGCGCTTTGGAACCCGACGCGCGCTTTGAAGCTTAAGCTTTCATTCGGGAGGTGAGCTGATGTCGACGCGAGGGCCGCACGACTGGATGTGGGATGACGCCCTCGAAACCCTCGCGCGCGCCGAGCGCCTCCACCAGCAGTTCTTTCAGCCGACGCCGGCGCGCAATCGTCAGGCCCATTGGACACCGCCGGTCGACGTTCTCGAATCGGAGGGAGAGGTTCTGGTGATCGTCGCGCTCCCCGGCGTCAGCGAGGCGGACGTCCAACTGGTCATCGATGGCGCCCATCTGGTGATCGCCGGCGAGCGAGCGGTTTCGCCGGAGATGCGCACGGCCACCATACACCGTCTCGAGCTGCCGCAGGGCCGGTTCGAGCGCCGGGTGCCGCTTCCGCCGGGGGTCTATGACCAGATCCGCCGGCGGACCTCGAACGGCTGCCTTCTGGTCAGCCTGCGAAAAGCCCGCTGAGGCCCGCGGTGTCCGATCCCTCCGCCCTCGCCGAAGCTTCAGCCGCCTCGCGTGGCGACGACGCGGGTCCTCACGCGCCGCCGGCGCCGCCCGCCGATGCCTTCATCGTCGTTCCCATCCGGCGGATGGTGTTGTTTCCCGAAATCGTCCTGCCCATCGCTCTGGGCGGTGGGGCGGCCACCGCGGCGGCCCAACAAGCGATCCGCCAGCAGCGCCAGATCGTCGTCGTTCTCCAGCGGGACGGGGACGAGGCCGAGCCCGCCGCGGAGGGCCTGCACGCGGTCGGGGTGGTCGCCAATGTGCTTCGCTACGTCAGCGGCGAGGGCGGGGATGGCCACATCATCTGTCAGGGCGCGCAGCGTTTCCGGATTACCGGGTTCGTGGAGGGCTGGCCGTTCCTCGTCGCGCGCGGCGTGCTCTTGACCGAACCGACGCCGTCCGGCCCGGAGATCGAGGCTCGCTTCATCAATCTGCGCAACCAAGCCATCGAGGCCCTCGATCTGCTGCCCCAGGCGCCGCGGGAGCTGAAAGCGACCATCGCCCAGATCGCGTCCCCCGGCGCGCTCGCCGACGTCGCCATCGCCTATATGGACGCCAATCTCGCCGACAAGCAGGAGGTGCTCGAGACCCTCGATCTCAAGGCCAGGCTCGACCGCGTCTCGGCGATCCTCGGCGAGCGGCTCCACGTGCTGCGGCTGTCGGCGGAGATCGGCCGGCAGACGAGCGCCACCCTGAGCGAGCGTCAGCGACAGGGGCTGCTTCGCGAGCAAATGGCCGCCATCCAGAAGGAATTGGGCGAAGGCGAGGGCGCCGCGCAGGACATCGAGGAGCTGGGCGCCGCCATCGAGGCGGCCGGCATGCCGGCGGAGGTGCAGGTCCAGGCCCGCAAGGAACTCGCGCGGCTGCGCCGGACCCCGGACGCGGCGGCGGAATACGGAATGATCCGCGCGTATCTCGACTGGCTGGTCGAACTGCCGTGGGCGCCGCCGGTTCCCGCGCCGATCGACATCGCCGAAGCCCGCCGCATCCTCGACGAGGACCATTTCGGGCTGGACAAGGTCAAGAGCCGGATCGTCGAATATCTCGCCGTGCGCAAGCTCGCGCCGGAAGCCAAGGCGCCGATCCTCGCCCTCGTAGGGCCGCCGGGCGTAGGCAAAACCTCGCTGGGCCAGTCGATCGCCCGGGCGATGAGCCGCAAGTTCGTCCGCCTGAGCCTTGGCGGCGTCCATGACGAGGCGGAAATCCGCGGCCACCGCCGCACCTATGTCGGGGCCCTCCCGGGCAATATCATCCAGGCCATCCGCCGGGCTGGAACCCGCGACTGCGTGATGATGCTCGATGAGATCGACAAGCTCGGCCGGGGGGCGCAGGGCGATCCTTCGTCGGCCATGCTCGAGGTCCTGGATCCCGAACAGAACGGGACGTTCCGCGACAACTATCTGGCGGTTCCCTTCGATCTCAGTCGCGTGGTGTTCATCGCTACCGCCAACATGCTCGACACCATTCCAGGTCCCCTGCGCGACCGGATGGAGATCATCACCCTGCCGGGCTACACGCCAGGTGAGAAGCTGCAGATCGCCTTGCGCTATCTGGTGCGGCGGCAACTGGAAGCCAACGGCCTGAAGACCGGTCAGGCGCGGATCGAGGAGGCGGCTCTTCGCCGCCTGATCGAGGCCTACACCCGCGAGGCGGGGGTGAGGAACCTTGAGCGTGAGATCGGCAGGCTGTTCCGCCACGTCGCGGTGCGTGTCGCCGAAGGGGCCAGTGGCGAGATCGTCATCGGCCCCAACGACCTGACCGCGATCCTCGGCTCCCCGCGCTTCGAGAACGAGGTCGCCTCGCGCACCAGCGTCCCGGGTGTCGCGACGGGTCTCGCATGGACTCCGGTGGGGGGCGATATTCTCTTTATCGAGGCGGCGTGGTCGGCCGGAAACGGCAAGCTGATCCTCACCGGCCAATTGGGCGAGGTCATGCGCGAGAGCGCCCAGGCGGCGCTCAGCCTGGTGAAAACCCAGGCTGAAGCCCTCGGCATCGATCCGGCGAAATTCCGTGACGGCGACATTCATGTTCACGTCCCCGCCGGGGCGACGCCCAAGGACGGACCGAGCGCCGGGGTGGCCATGTTCATCGCCCTGGCCTCCCTCCTCACCGGGCGCAATGTGCGCGCCGACACCGCCATGACCGGGGAGATCAGCCTTCGCGGGCTGGTTTTGCCGGTGGGCGGGGTCAAGGAAAAGGTGATCGCGGCGGCGGCGGCAGGGCTGACCCGTGTCATGCTCCCGGCCCGCAACCGCCCCGACTACGAGGAGATTCCCGCGGAGGCGCGGGACAGGCTGGAGTTCATCTGGCTGGAGCGGGTGGAAGACGCGATCGCGGCGGCTCTGGGCTGATCGCGGGACGGTACGCTGGAGAGCTCGATATGGAGTCGCGCACCGCTTGCTGTTCCTGTGGACAGCTTTGCATCGAGGTCCACGGCGCGCCGCTGGGCGTCGGCGTCTGCCACTGCCTGGCCTGTCAACGCCGCACCGGGAGCGTGTTCGCCGCTCTCGCCGCGTTCGCCGCCCCCTATGAGGTCAAGGGCGTGGCGACCGACTATGTTCGCCAAGGCGATCGCGGGAGCAGATTCCGCTTCCGCTTCTGCCCGGTCTGCGGAACGAACCTGTTCCACACCGAGGAGGGCGCCGAACGGTCGGCGGTCAGCGTGGCCGTGGGAGCCTTCGCCGATCCGCAATTCCCGCCGCCCGGGGATTCGGTCTACGACTGCCGCCGCCATCCTTGGGTCCGCTTGCCACCGGGCCTGACGACGCATGACAAGGATCCCGCTTAGGTCGCGATCGGGCGGCCTTCGGAGGCCTTTGCCCCAAAGTCAGCCTTGCTCCGGCGCCTCGCCGCCGACTACGGTGCGATTTCAAACAAACGTTGGGAGCGAGAGATGATCGCGATCGTGGCGACACTGAAAATCCAGGAGGGCAAGGGCGCCGAGTTCGAGGCGATCTTCAGGGAGCTGAGCGAGAAGGTCCGTGCCGAAGAGCCGGGCAACCTTCTCTATCAGCTCGCCAAAAGCCGGACCGACTCCAACACCTACAAGGTTCTGGAACTCTACAAGGACGAGATCGCCATCGCCGCCCATCGCGAGACCGGGCATTTCAAGGATCTCGGCCGCAAGATGGGACCGTGTATGGCCGGTCGTCCCGAGGTCGAACTGTTCGACGCCTGCGAATAGACGCCCGGCCAATGTCGCTCGACGCGCTCTTCGCACCCTTTACGGTCAAGTCTCTCGTTCTTCCCAACCGGGTGGTCATGGCGCCCATGACGCGCTCGCAATCGCCCGGCGGCGTGGCGACGGCGGAGGTCGCCGCCTACTACGCCAGGCGCGCGGCCGCCGGGGTCGGCCTGATCGTCTCCGAGGGGACCGGGGTCGAGCGGCCCGCCTCCCTCAACGATCCGAATATCCCTCGGTTTTATGGCGAGGCGGAGTTGGCCGGCTGGAAGCGGGTTATCGACGAGGTTCACGCCGCCGGCGGCCTGATGGCCCCGCAACTGTGGCATGTCGGCGCGGTGCGCGCCCGCGAGGAGAGCTGGGCGCCGCCGGGTCCCTACGACAGTCCCTCCGGCCTTTCGAGCCCCGGTCACCGCTTCGGCGAGGCGATGACCGACGCGGAGGTGGCCGACGCCATCGCCGCCTTCGCTCGCGCCGCGGGCCACGCACGGCGCCTCGGCTTCGACGCGGTGGAGCTCCACGGCGCTCACGGCTATCTCATCGACCAGTTCTTCTGGGCGGGGACCAACGAGCGCGACGACCTTTTCGGGGGAACCGACGTGCGCGGGCGGGCGCGGTTCGCCGCCGATATCCTCAAAGCCGTGCGGGCCGAAGTGGGTCCCGACTTCCCGGTGATCATCCGCCTCTCGCAATGGAAGCAGCAAGACTTCGCCGCCCGCCTCGCTCATACGCCGACGGAGATGGAGGCGTGGCTGATTACGCTGGCCGACGCGGGGGCGGACATGTTCCACTGTTCGCAGCGGCGGTTCTGGGAGCCGGAGTTCGAGGGCTCCGACCTCAATTTCGCCGGCTGGGCGAAAAAGCTCACCGGCGCCCCGACGATCACGGTCGGCTCGGTGGGACTGACCGGCGACTTCTTCGCCGCCTATGCCGGGGAAGCCTCGAAACCGGCGCCGCTCGACGAACTGGTGCGCCGCCTTGAGCGCGGCGATTTCGACCTGGTGGCCGTGGGCCGCGCGCTGCTTCAGGACCCCCGGTGGGCCGCCAAGGTCAAGTCCGGGGCCACGGGCGAGCTGATGGATTTCGAACGCGGCGCGATGGCCACGCTGTCGTGAGCCGTCGACCGGGAGTCGAGGCCTCGAAAAAGCGGGTTTTCTGTTTGTTCGCTTCGGCTCGTGGGTGGGCCGGTCGTGGGTTTCGTTGGCACACTGACCCTTCGTAAACCGAATCGAGACGCCCTATGACGGCTCGTTCCCTCCCGCTTTTCGACGCCTGCCGGCAACGCTCGATCGTCGATGAATTGGCCGCCTTCCGGTACGGGGGAGTTACGACGAAGTGCGAAAGCCGCTTCGGAGTGCCGTTCTTTTTCAACGAGTTCTGGACGTCGCGGCAACGCCAGGGGCACTCTCTTCATGAGGTGAGCTATCGAGCGTGTTTCAAGTCGCAGCTTCCGGAGTTCTTCATCGAGCGCCTCACTTCCGAGGGCGACACCGTCCATGACCCGTTCATGGGGCGTGGGACGACCCCGATCCAGGCCACGCTCATGGGAAGGCGAGCGGTCGGAAACGATATCAATCCCCTCAGCGTGTTTTTGACCCGTCCGCGCACGAACCCTCCGACACTTGGTCAACTGCACGCCCGACTGGGCGAGATCGATTGGAAAGCCTCGGGAGACACGCCCGACGATCTGCTTGCATTTTACCATCCGGACACATTGAGCGAAATCTCGGCTCTGAGAACATACCTTCTGCGGCGCGACGCCGAAGGGCGGATCGATGCCGTAGACGACTGGATACGAATGGTGGCCATAAACCGTCTTACGGGTCACTCTCCGGGTTTTTTCTCCGTCTATTCGCTCCCACCCAATCAGGCGGTGTCGGTTGACGCACAGAGAAAGATAAACGCCAAACGAAATCAAACACCCGAACGGCGGAACGTCGGCGACATCATCGTCAAGAAATCTCGCTCACTGATGCGAGACGGCGTTCATTTGCCGCTCCGACCCTCTGAATTCCACGTCGCCGCCGCCGACAAGACACCTGACATTTCCGACGGGTCGGTGGATTTGGTCGTAACCTCACCGCCGTTCCTCGATGTGGTCCAATACGCCTCCGACAATTGGCTGCGCTGCTGGTTTTCGGGGATAGATGTGCGAGACGTCGAGATTTCGATGCACAAAAAACCGTCGGACTGGATGGAGTTCGTGCGAAGCGTCTTTGGGGAACTTGCCCGGGTGGTCCGACCCGGTGGTCACGTGGCGTTCGAGGTGGGGGAGGTTCGCGGTGGAAGGGTCGATCTTGAGACGCTCGTGCTGGAAGCGATAGCGCCTCTTGCGTTTGACCCGCTGGTGGTGATGGTCAACGTTCAGGAGTTCACCAAGACGGCAAATTGTTGGGGAGTTAGCAACAATGCCAAGGGAACCAATACAAACAGGATTGTAGTGTCGGTACGGAAATAGATGAATCGACCGGTCTTACAGTTGATCATGTGACGATTTGCTTATCGAAAATTGTTCGATCGACACGAGCGCGCGAAGTGCGACCTATTGCCCAGGCTCACCCGTTGAACTCCAGCTTCAGCCCCGGGCGCGGCCAGCGGCATTTATAGAGCTTGCCCGTGGATGAGCAGGTGATCCACGCGTCGCGCATGTCGGGGCCGCCGAAGCAGATGTTGGTGGTCACCAGATCGGGGAAGGCCACGTGTTCCGTGGTTCCGTTCGGGTCGAAAACCGTGATCCCGCCGTTGATGATGGTGGCGACGCAGACCTTGCCGCCGGCCTCCACCGCCAGGCTGTCGAGCAACTGGAACCCAGGCAAGGTGCAGACCACGCGTCCGGGGGCGAAGACTTGCGGCGGGCCGAGCACGCCGGGGCTTTCGATGTCCATCGCCCACAGACGGCCAAGCTGGGTGTCGGCGACATAGACGGTTTTGCCATCGGGAGAGAGGCCGACGCCGTTGGGGGAAATCATGTGATCGCGGGCGCGGACAATGTGTGAGCCGTCGATCCTGGCATGGTAAAGGGCGCCGTACTTGCGGCCCTCGGGCGTGCCGCAGCCGTGGTCGGTGAACCAGAAGCCGCCGTCCTTGTCGAAAACGAGATCGTTCGGTCCAATCAGGCGGCGGCCGTCGCACGCCTCGTAAACCGTCTCGGCCTTGCCCGACGCGATATCCACCCGCTGGATCGACCCGCCGGTGTGGGAAGCCGGCGTCGCGCCGGGGATGTTGAGCCCGTTCTGCTTCATGAAGACGAAGGCGCCGCCGTTGTTGGTGACCCAGAGGGCTCCATCCGGGCCGATCGCCCCGCCATTGGGACCGCCGCCGGTTCGCGCTACCGTCGTTTTCGCACCGTCCGGCGTCACCCGGATCAGCGCCTGGCCCTCGATCTCGGTGACGATCACCGAGCCGTCGGCCATGGCGACGGGACCCTCGGGGAACTTCAAACCCTCGGCGACGAGTTGCATATCCATTCGCGGCGCGCTCCTGCGGTTGGGACGAACGGACTATAGCCGAACTTTCGAGGCCGTAGCCCCCTCACCCTCCCACTGCTTCATGGCGGGCCCCTCCCACTCCCGACGGGAGAGGTGTCTCGTTCTCCTCTTCCGCGAGAGAGGAAGGGACCCGCGACCGTTTGGGCGCGGGAAGGTGAGGGGTTACGGCCGCCGCTCGAGGACGCGAAAGACGAAGGGGTGGTCGTCGCCTTCGCCCGCGGGGTGGGTCTGGCGGCTGATCTCGGTCCATTCGGTCTCGTCGAATGCGGGGAAGAAGACATCGCCCTCGGGGGCCGCGTCGACCTCGGTGAGGTAGAGCCGCCGGGCGCGGGGAAGGGCGGCTTCGAAAAGGGCGGCGCCGCCGATGACGCAGACCTCCTCCGCTCCGTCCTCACGGGCCTGGTCGCGACCGATCTGGATACCTTCGGCCAGGCTCTCGCACACGACCGCCCCGGCCGGCGCGAATGAGCCGTCGCGGGAGAGGACGATATTGGTCCGTCCGGAGAGCGGCCGGCGGGGCAGGCTGTCCCACGTCTTTCGCCCCATGATCACCGGCTTGCCGAGGGTCAGGCGACTGAAGACGGCGAGGTCGGATCTGAGCCGCCACGGCAGGCCGCCGTCTCTGCCGATCACACCGTTGGTCCCCCGCGCGACGGGGCCAAGGGCGAGCAGAACCGGCGCCGCCAGCCCGGTCAAACCGCGATCGGCGCCTTGATCGCGGGGTGGGCGCGATAGCCTTCGAGGGCGATGTCCTCCGGCGCGAAGGCGAAGAGATTGGACTTGTCGGCCAGAACGAGGCGCGGCGGCGGGAGGGGTTCGCGGGCAAGCTGGCGGCGCGCCTGGTCGACGTGGTTGAGATAAAGGTGGGCATCGCCGAGGGTATGGACCAAATCCCCAGGCGCGAGACCGGTCGCCTTGGCCATCATGTGGGTGAGCAGCGCGTAGCTGGCGATGTTGAACGGAACGCCGAGAAACATGTCCGCCGAGCGCTGGTAGAGCTGGCACGAGAGGCGCCCCTCGGCGACATGGAACTGAAACAGGCAATGGCACGGGGGAAGGGCCATGGCCTCGATGTCGGCCGGGTTCCACGCGGTGACGATGTGGCGGCGGCTTTCCGGGGTTTCGCGGATCGAGCGGACAACCTGCGCGATCTGGTCGATGATCCGCCCGTCCGGCGCCGCCCACGAGCGCCATTGCTTGCCATAAACCGGGCCGAGATCGCCTCGGGCGTCGGCCCACTCGTCCCAGATGGTGCAGCCGCGCTCCTGTAGCCAGGCGACATTTGTCAGTCCGGCGAGAAACCACAGAAGTTCCACCGCCACCGAGTGGAAATGAACCTTCTTGGTGGTGAGCAGGGGGAAGCCGGCGGAAAGATCGAAGCGCATCTGGCGGCCGAAGAGGCTCAAGGTCCCGGTGCCCGTACGGTCGCCGCGACGGGCTCCCTCCGCGACGATTTCGCCCAGAAGGTCGAGATAGGGCTGCTCGGGCGCGCGGACGACGCCGTGGAGGGAGCGGAACGGGGAAGGGTCGTTCATGGCCACCCGATCATAGGGCCAGTTCGCGCCGCCGCTAACCTGAAAAGCCGCCCCCGTCGAGAAACGCCTGTTCGTCGGGGGAGGTTTCGCGCGCGAGACAGCGGTTGCGGTGCGGGAAGCGGCCGAACCGGGCGACGATGTCCCGATGCTCGCGGGCGAAATGCAGGTTGTCGGCGCCGCCGCGCGCCTTCAACCCCTCCAAAAGTCGCACGCTCTCGTCCTGGTCTCCCGGCGTCTCGGCGTGCATGAACGGAATGTAGACGAAGGGCTGCAGAATGATCTCGACCGCCCGGTCGTGACCCGCCGCGATCGCCGCGCGAGCCACTCCTCGCGCCAGGGGATCGGTGGCGAAGGCGTGGGCCGAGTCGCGCCACAGGTTGCGGGGGAACTGATCGAACAGAAGCAGCAGGCCGAGGGCGCCGGTGGCTGTTTGCGCCCACCCGTCATGCTCGCCGCGGGCGGCGCTGTGATGATCGGCTTCGAAGCGCCGGCGAATCTCCGCGTCGAACGCCGGGTCCTTCCTGAACCACGCCTTCGGACCTGCCTCGCGCCAGAACCGCACGATCGTATCAGGGCCGCTCATCGAGCGCGGCGGTCAGGTTCCGACCTGGCCGCCGATGGGAGGAACATCGGGTTTGGGCGGGAAGGCATTCTTTTCGAAGGCGTCGATCTTCTTGCCCAATTCCTCCTCGCGCCGGGCCAGCTCGGCCTCCCTGGATTCAGGTTTCGCGGGAGCGGACGGGTTCTTGTCGGGCATGGCGGTTTATCCGTGGACCTGATTGGAGAACGTTGCAAGGCGCCGCTTGTTCCTCGAATCGTCGCCTTGACGGGAGAGGCAAAACCTGTCGAAAGCGGCCTCTTCCCGCATCGCACCATGCGCCCGAGCGGGCCGTTCGCGCCTTCGGAGACAAGATCATGCGCGTCTACTACGATCGCGACGCCGACCTCGCCCGCGTCCTCGACAAAAAGATCGCCATCGTCGGCTATGGCTCGCAAGGCCACGCCCATGCCCTCAATCTGCGGGATTCGGGGGCAAAAGACGTCGTTGTCGCCCTGCGCGAGGGCTCGCCTTCCGCGAAAAAAGCGACAGGCGAGGGGTTGCGGGTGATGACCGTGGCGGCGGCGGCCGCATGGGCGGACATGATCATGATGCTCGCGCCGGACGAGCTTCAACGGGCGATCTACGAAGCCGAGATCGCGCCTCATATCAAGGATGGCGCCGCCCTCCTCTTCGCCCACGGCCTAAATATCCATTTCCGGCTGATCGAACCGGCTGCCGGCCTCGATGTTTTGATGGTCGCGCCCAAGGGTCCCGGCCACACGGTGCGCGGCGAATATCTGAAAGGCGGCGGGGTCCCGTGCCTGATCGCGGTCGAGCGGGACGCCACCGGAAACGCTCTGGATCTGGGCCTCGCCTACGCCTCGGCAATCGGCGGGGGGCGCTCGGGGATCATCGAGACCAACTTCCGCGAGGAATGCGAGACCGATCTCTTCGGCGAACAGGCGGTGCTGTGCGGCGGTCTGGTCGCCTTGATCCGCGCCGGATTCGAAACCCTCGTGGAAGCGGGCTACGCGCCGGAGATGGCCTATTTCGAATGCCTCCATGAGGTGAAGCTGATCGTCGACCTGATCTATGAGGGGGGCATCGCCAACATGAACTATTCGGTGTCCAACACCGCGGAGTTTGGCGAATACGTCTCCGGCCCGCGGGTGGTCACGCCGGAAACGAAAGCGGAGATGAAACGGATCCTCGCCGACATCCAGACCGGCCGCTTCGTGCGCGACTGGATGGTGGAATGCGCCGCCGGTCAGCCGAGCTTCAAGGCCACCCGCCGGCGCGACGCGGAACATCCCATCGAGGAGGTCGGGGCGCGTCTTCGGGCGATGATGCCGTGGATCGCCAAGAACAAACTGGTGGATACGGCGCGGAACTAGGCGCGCGCGCCGGGCTTGGCTTCGCGGCGCTATAGCCAGTCGACCCCCGCCTCTCCACGCAGGATCGCCTCGATCGGCGCCGTATGCTTCGCGCCGCCGCGTTCGTGGAGGATCAGGGGCGGGAGAAGTTGAAGCGGCGCCTTGCCGCCTCTGACCGCGCGGACGATCACCCGTTTGGCCGGGGCGTCGGCGAAGGGGTGGACGGGGCGGATCTGGAAGGAGCCTGATCTGGCCGCCAAGGCGCCGAGGATGTCGGCGAGGCGGTCGGCGCGGTGGATCACGGTGATCGAGCCGCCCTCGCGGACCGCCGACACCAGGAACCTCGCCCAGCCCGCGAAGCCTTCGGTGGCGATCCAGGCGCCTCTTTTGGCCTCGGCCGGGGCCCTCAGGCGCGTGGCGTCGTCGAAAAAGGGTGGATTGGCGAGGGCCGCGTCGAACGGACGAAGGCCCAACGCCACGAACGGCGCCCCGACATCGCCCTCCATGGCCGTGACCCTGTCGTCCAGTCGGTTGCGGCGGATGTTGCCCTGCGCCAGGACGAGGGCGGCCCGATCCTTCTCCACCCCGGCGAACGAAGCGTGCGATCGTCGCCACGCCGCCGCCAGCAGCACCCCGCCCACCCCGCAGCCGGCGTCGAGAACCCGCTCGCCGGCACGCGCGTCGCACGCCGCGGCGAGAAGGGCGGCGTCCAGCCCCGCGCGATAGCCCTTGGCCGGCTGGCGCAGTGTCAATCGCCCGTCGAGCAGCCGGTCTTGGGTATCCATCGGCCGCTCCGGTCGCCCTTGTGATTGCCTTGACCCTGACCTATCCCCCCACCATTGTCCCGTCCAACGGCCCGT
>JBDTKQ010000311.1:0-4191 GCA_039935235.1 Caulobacteraceae bacterium | reverse complement strand
CCAGGGAACGGCGCGGCTGGATCGCCGAGCGTCTCGCCGCGAGGCCGCCTCCGCTCCCGCTCGTGGCCGGCGCGGTCGTCGCGGTGTTCGGCGCCCCGGTCGCGCTGATGCCGGACGGCCGGCGCCCCCGACTGATCGCCGGGCGCCTCGTGGGTTGCGGCGAGGGGACGGTGGACGCGCAGCTCGTCGCCCGCTGCCTCAGGCGCGAGGCGCGGGAGGTGTTCACCACCCGCGCCGAGGTGCATTGCGCCACCCTCGCGGTCCCCGCGCCGCCGGTGTCGGTCAACGATCCGCGCACCCGCTGGGGATCGTGCTCGCCGGCCAAGGCGGGGCGCCCCGGCGCTATCCGCCTGTCGTGGCGCCTCGCCCTGGCGCCGTGGCCGGTGGCCGACTATGTCGTCGCCCACGAGTGCGCCCATCTGATCGAGGCCAATCATGGCCCGCGTTTCTGGGCTCTGGTCGCGGCGCTGACAGGCGATCCTCGGCCCCACCGCGCCTGGCTTCGCGCCGAAGGCGCCCGCCTCCACGCCGCCTTCTGACGGCCCTCAGAACGGAACGGGCGTGTCCTGACGCGCCGGGCGCGGCGCCGGCGCCGCTTCGGCTCGAGGGGGCGGCGCGGCGGTTTCCGGAGGCGCGCTCCCCAGAAGGGCGCCGATGGCGTCGGCCTCGGGGGCCGCCGGCGACGGCGTGACGGCGCCGGGGATGGAGCGGGCCTGAAGGCGTGGAAGCGCGGCGCTCATGAACGCCTTCCAGATTTCGGCCGGGGCGCCCCCGCCGGTCACCCGCTTCATGGGTGTGTCGTCGTCGCGGCCGACCCACACCGCAGCGGTGAAGCCGCCGGTGTAGCCGACGAACCACGCGTCGCGGTAGTCGCTGGTGGTTCCGGTCTTTCCCGCCAGATCGTAGCCCGCCACCCGCGCCTTGCCCCCCGTCCCCGAGGCGATCACCTGGCGCATCATCTGGATCATATAGGGCAGCGCCGGTTCGCCGATCACCTCGACACGGGCCGTTCTCTCCGCCCCGCGATCGTAGAGCGAGCGGCCGGCGGCGGTGCGGATGCGCTCGATGCCCCAAGCGTGGACCCGGTAGCCGCCATTGGCGAAAGCGTCGTAGGCTTGGGCCATTTCCAGGGGGCTGACCTCCACCGCGCCCAGGGCCATCGAGGGGTCGGTCTGGATCCGCGAGGTGATGCCGAGGCGATGGGCGGCGGCGGCGACCTTGTCGGTCCCCACCTGGTTGGCCAGCCGGGCGGCGACGGTGTTGACCGATTGCGCCAGGGCGGTTTCCAGGGTGATCGCCCCCAGAAAGCGGCCCGTATAGTTGCGTGGGGTCCAGTTTCCGATGGTCAGCGGCTCGTCGACGACCCGCTCGGAGGGGGTGTGGCCCGCCTCCATGGCCGCCAGATAGACGAAGGGCTTGAACGCCGAACCCGCCTGGCGTCGCGCGACGGTCGCCCGGTCGAACTGGCTCTCGGCGTAGATCGCCCCGCCGACATAGGCCCGGACCCGGCCCTCGCCGTCCATGGCCACCAGCGCCCCCTGGCCCACACCCTGGCTCGCGTGGGCCGCCACGCCCGCGCGAACCGCGCGTTCGGCATCGGACTGGATCGGCAGGTCGAGGGTGGTGTCGACCACGAGATCCTCGGTGGGCTCGCCGACCTGGGAGCGGACCTGGCCATCCAGCCAGTCTATGAAATACTGCGCCCTCTGGCTGGCGAGGGTGGCCGACACCCGCACCGGGCTCTGGAAGGCGGCGTCGCGCTGGGCGGCGGTGATCGCGCCCATCCGCTCCATCTCGTTGAGCACCACGGTGGCGCGCCGGGCGGCGCGCGCGCTGTTGGCGGCCGGATTGTAGCGGCTCGGCCCCTTCATGGTCGCCGCCAGCAGGGCGGCCTCGCCAAGGGTCAGCCGGGCCGCGGGCTTGTCGAAATAGCGTTGCGACGCCGCCTCGATGCCATACGCCCCGCCCCCGAAGTTCACCCGGTTGAGATAGAGGGCGAGGATTTGCTGCTTGGAAAAGTGCATCTCCAGCCACACCGCCAGAACCAGCTCCTGCGCCTTGCGGCGATAGGTTTGCGCCGGCGTGAGGAAGAGGTTCCGGGCGAGTTGCTGGGTGATCGTCGAGCCGCCATGCAACGGCCCGCCGGGGTGGCGAAGATTGTAGAGCCCCGAACGCAGCATGCCCCATGGATTGAACCCCGGGTGGTGGTAGAACTGGCGGTCCTCGATGGCGACGAAGGCCGCCGGCACGTAGGGCGGCAAGGCGGCGAGATCGGCCGGGGGGGCGTACTGGCTGCCGCGCACGGCGATCACCGCCCCGGACCGGTCGAGGTAGGTGATCGAGGGCTGGCGATGGACATCGTAGAGCCTGGAGGTGTCCGGCAGGTCGGTGGCGACACCGCCAGAAACCCGGCGATGAAGATCAGTCCCCACACCCCGAGCACGAGGCTCCAATAGATGAGCGCCCGCAGCGGCGTTCGCCCGCGGCGCGGGGGCATGGCGGAGGGACCGCCGCGGCCAGCGTTCGCCATTGTGCCTTCGATCCTCGAGCCGTCCGCGTCCTTTAGAGCGGGCGAGAGGGTAAGGAACCCTTAATCGGGCGCTTTGAGGGTCACGCGGGCGCTGGCATAAGGCGCCGGTGACCTCACCCAGCCGCGACACCGCCCGCGACGTGCTGCGCCGCACCTTCGGCCATGCCGAATTCCGCGGCCTTCAGGGCGAGGTGATCGCCGAGGTGCTGGCGGGGCGGGACGCGATAGCGGTTCTGCCTACAGGCGGCGGCAAGAGTGTCTGCTACCAGATCCCCGCCATGCTCCGTCCCGGCGTCGGTCTGGTGATCTCGCCGCTGATCGCCTTGATGAGCGATCAGGTAGAGGCGCTCGAACAGCTCGGCGTGGCGGCGGCGCGAATGGATTCAGGCCTGACCGACGAAGCGCGGGAGGCGACCTGGGCGCGTCTGGCCGCCGGGGATCTCGACCTCGTCTATCTCTCCCCCGAGGGCCTGATGCAGCCGGGCGCCCTGCGGCGGCTGGCGGCCGCGCCGCTCAGCCTGATCGCGGTGGACGAGGCCCATTGCGTCAGCCAGTGGGGCCATGACTTTCGCCCCGAATACCGCGCCCTGGGGCGTCTGGCCGAACTGTTCCCCGGCGTGCCGCGGCTGGCGGTGACCGCCACCGCCGATGCCCGCACCCGGGTCGATATCCGCCGGGAGCTCCGGCTCGAGGCGGCGGCGGAGTTTGTCGCCAGTTTCGAGCGGCCGGAACTGGCCCTGTCCGCCGAGCGCAAGGACGGAGCGGGGGCGCGGGTCGCGGCCCTCGTCGCGGCGCGCGCGGGGCTGTCGGGCATCGTCTACAGCGGTTCCCGAAAGGGGGCCGAGGCCCTCGCCGAGCGGCTCGCGGGCGCCGGGGTCGCGGCCCGCGCCTATCACGCCGGTCTCGACAAGCAGGTGCGCGCCGAGCGGCTGCGGTGGTTCCTGGCCGAGGAGGGAGCGGTGATGGTGGCGACCATCGCCTTTGGCATGGGGATCGACAAGCCGGACGTGCGCTTCGTGATTCACGCCGACCCGCCGGCGGCGATCGAGGCCTATTGGCAGGAGATCGGCCGCGCCGGGCGCGACGGGGCGCCGGCCGAGGGGATCACCCTCTACGGACCCTCGGACATGGCCTGGGCGCTCGAGCGCATCCGCCGCAAGGACCTTCCCGAGGAGGTCGCCGCGGTTCAGGTGCGCAAGGTTCGCCAGCTTTACGCCATGCTCGAGGGGACCGCCTGCCGCGCCGCCGCCGTGCGGCGCTACTTCGGCGAGGAGGAGGTCGAGGCGTGCGGCCAGTGCGACCTGTGCCTCTCGCCCACCGAAGGGATCGACGTCACCCAGGCGGCGCAAAAGGCCCTT
Organism: Caulobacteraceae bacterium; assembly: GCA_039935235.1. Taxonomy (GTDB): domain Bacteria; phylum Pseudomonadota; class Alphaproteobacteria; order Caulobacterales; family Caulobacteraceae; genus Acaudatibacter. Next base: position 303 of record JBDTKQ010000311.1, on the reverse strand, counting down.
TCCGCCGCTCACCGCCTCGGGGGCCGGGTGGGGCGAGGACGCCTCGTCGACCATCTGACGGGCAAGACCAAGGCCGTGAGCGAGACGGAGGCGGCGATGTCCACCTTCGGCATCGGCGCCGAGTTCAGCGCCCCCGCCTGGCGCGGGCTGATCGATCAGCTCCTGTTCGAGGGGCTTCTGGCCGAAGACCCCAACGAAGGGCGTCCGCTGATCGGCATGGGAGAGGCCGAGGGCGTGCGGGCGGTCTATCGCGGCGCGCGGCGGGTGACCCTGCGACGCACCCTCGAGGCCCACGATCCGACC
>JBDTKQ010000310.1:0-6030 GCA_039935235.1 Caulobacteraceae bacterium | reverse complement strand
CAGGGTGAGAGCGTATTCGCGATGGCTGTCGATCGCCGCCGGGTCGAGTTTCACCGACGTGGCGTAGGCCCGCGCCGCGCCCTTGGCGTCCCCGCCGTTCGCCCGCGCCATGCCGAGCATGAACCACACGGTCGCCGTTCGCGGGCTGACCTCGGCGACATGCTCAAAATAGCGGGCGGCGTCCTTGTATTTTCCGGCTTTGTAGGCGGCCGCGCCGCTGCGATATTCGTCGGCGGCGTTGTAGGTCGGACCTCCGCCACCGCCGCCGGCGGGCATTCCACCGCCGCCCCCGCCACCCATGCCCGAAGCGAAGGCGGACGCCGCGGCCGACATGACCAGCACGCCCACGAAGCCCACCAACCCAAGCCGCGCGACCGTCATCGCCGGACCCTCCATGACTTTGGCGCGATTATGAACCGCGCGGGGCCGGTTGCAAGCCCGCGCGGCCCGGCGTATTAGCCGCGACCTTCAGCGATGCCCTTATCCTCGGTAGCTCAGCTGGTAGAGCAGCCGGCTGTTAACCGGCGGGTCGCAGGTTCGAGTCCTGCCCGGGGAGCCAATTCGGCCCGACACCGTCGGGTAACGGTCCCCGCCTGGCGCCGATGGCGCTGTGAACTCATATAGTCGGATTGGGCGTGGCGGAGAGGCGCGATGGCTGGCGGTTGGACCCGCGACGGCGCGGTGCAGGATCAGATCGACGATACGGTGCTCGACGGCGTGCTGGGCGCGAGGGCGCGGTTGCCGTCCGGCGAGAGCGCTCATTGGTGCGAGGACTGCGGCGAGGCGATCCCCGAGCGCCGGCGGAACGCGTTGCCCGGCGCCCGCACCTGCGTCACCTGCCAGGCGGTGCGTGACAGGGCCCTCGAGAGCACGGGAATCAACCGGCGGGGCAACAAGGACAGCCAGCTTCGGTAGATTGTTTGGCCGACCCGACGGGCGTGCGTTTCGCCGCCGCTCCACAGAGACTATGGATAGGCGATTGGCGAGGCCGGGGAGATGAAGTCTGAGCGTCGCGCGGAAGGTTCCCGTCACCACCGTGCGTCGCACGCCGCGCGCGATCGCCCACGCGACGATGCTCCTTGCCGCCGCCGTATCGACCGCGGTCCTGGCCGCCCCCCGGCTCCCGACCGACGCCGAGCCGCACCCGCTCCATGTGGACTGCCGCGGCGAGCGAACGAACGCGCCGACGGTCATCCTCGAATCGGGCGCGTTCGGAACGTCCGCCGATTGGGACCGGGTGCTTCCCGATCTGGCGCGGGCCGGCCGGGTCTGCGCCTACGATCGGGCCGGGGTGGGCGATTCGCCGCCGCGCGCCGGCGGCGAGGACGTGGTCTCCATCGCCCACGAGCTGCGCGGCCTCCTCGACGCCTTGGGCGAAACCCGCCCGGTGATCCTCGTCGGCCATTCCAACGGCGCCCTCTACGCCGAGACCTTCGCGGCCATGTGGCCGGAGCGAGTGGCGGGCCTGGTCTATGTCAACGGCGTCGGTAGCGATGACCTCGACAGCCGCGCTCTCCTTGGCGACCTCGCCGGGGAGCGGCAAATCGCCGATCTGGCCGCCGAGACAGGCGATCTCGGTCTGGCGCGGCCGTTCGCCCGTATGGCCGTGAGCGCCGAGCATCTCAGCCCGAACGCGGCGGCGCGCAAGTTTCGCTTCCTCACGAATGTTCGAGGTTTGCGTGTCGCCCGCGACGAGGACCGCGCCATCGTCCCCGGACTGGCGATCCCGCGGGAGCTTGGCGGGCCACCGCCATCGATTCCGGTCGTCGTGATCGTCGGCGCCACCCAGCCGCGCATGGATATCGCGCGGGCATGGAGAATGGCGGAAATCGCGCCGGCGAATCGCGCCCGGCTTTCATTGACCCTCGATGCCGTCGGTGCGACCCACGTCTCGCCGCTGGCCCGCGACCGGGCGTGGATCGTGGCCGCCGTGGACTGGCTCCGCTCCTTACCACGCCCCGACGTTGGCCATTGAGATCCACGGTTCCGCGGGAGTGAGCGGGGCGCCTTTCTGCAAGAGTTCGATGGAGATGCCGTCGGGCGAGCGGACGAAGGCCATGTGGCCGTCGCGCGGCGGCCGGTTGATGGTCACGCCCCCGTCCATCAGTCGCCGGCAGGTCGTGTGGATATCGTCCACCTGATAGGCGAGATGGCCGAAGTTCCGCCCACCGTCATAGGGTTCCGGATCCCAGTTGTGGGTTAGCTCCACCGTCGGCGCGCGCTTTTCCCTCGCCGCCTCGACATCGTCGGGGGCCGCGAGAAAGACGAGGGTGAAGCGGCCGGCCGGATTGTCGAAGCGCGAAACCTCCTCGAGACCGAGCCTGGCGCAGTAGAAATCCAGCGCCGCGTCCAGATCGCCGACGCGCACCATGGTGTGAAGATATCTCAACGAGGTTTCTCCCTTGGGCGTTGGTCGCCACTGTTCTCCGATAGCCCGAAGGCGCGGCCACCCTCAAACCTTTCCGCGTATTCATTTGCGCCGAAAAGGTGTTCGCCGCAGAAACCGGAGCCTGTCCGGCAGGCTGGGGACCGCTCGCCGGCCCCGTCGCCGCCCCCGAGTGAAAGCCGCGGAATGCGCCTCAAGCCCGCCTATGCCGTGGTGATCTCCATCGTCGCGGTGGTGTTCGTCTATCTCCTCGTGCGCCCTCTGCTCGGCCACGGCGCGAAGAGCGACGCCAACGCCGCCGGCCGCTCCGTGGCGACGGCGACCGTCCCGCTCGTGCGTACGCAGGCCACTCCCGAGGCGCGGCACACCTACACGGTCACCTTTCGCGGCCGCACCCAGGCGGCGCGGACCGTGGTGGTCCGCTCCGAGACCGCCGGCCCCGTCGCCGCCACCCCGGTGATGCAGGGCCGTTTCGTTCGCGCCGGTACGGTGCTCTGCCGCCTCGCCGTGGACGCGCGTCAGGCGGCCCTCGATCAGGCGCGGGCGGCGCTGCGGGCCAAGCAGCTTCAGCTGCAGGCTTCCGCCAATCTCGCGGCCAAGGGATTCCGCTCCAGAACCCAGGTGCTCACCGACCAGGCGGAGATGGACGCCGCCTCGGCCGCCGTTCGCCAAGGCGAGGTCGCCCTTCGCCAGGTCGAACTGGTCGCCCCTTTCGCCGGCGTCTTCGACCATCGCGACGCCGAGGTGGGCGCCTATCTCGCCCCGGGACAAGCGTGCGGCACGGTCATTGAACTCGATCCGCTGCTCATCGTCGGCGACGTTCCGGAGACCGAGATCGCCCGTTTGCGGGTGGGCGCCGCGGCGACCGCGACCCTGGTCTCCGGCGAGACCGTGGCCGGGCGGGTGCGGTTCGTCGCCCGCGACGCCGACCCGGCCACACGCACCTATCGCGTGGAGGTGACCGCCGCCAACCCGGGCGATACGATCCAGTCGGGCCTCTCCGCCCAGGTCAGCATCGCCACGGGCATTGGCCCGGCGCATCTGGTTCCCGTTTCCGCCCTCGTCCTCGATTCGGCCGGTCGTCAGGGGGTGCGTTATGTCCAGCCGGGCGGGGCCGTCGCCTTCGCCCCGGTCACCGTCATGGAATCGACCCCGACCGGCGTCTGGGTGTCGGGGCTTCATGGACCGGTGCGGGTGATCACCGTCGGGCAATCCTATGTCTCCGAGGGGCAGAAGGTGCGGACCGCGACCGCTCCTTCCGATCCCCCCGGCTAGGACCCGCGCGTGATCGGCCCCCTCATCGACGGCGCGATCAAGCGGCGCAAGGTGCTGCTGGCGGTCACCGCCTTCCTCAGCCTGTTTGGCCTCTACGCCTACCTGACCCTGCCGCGCGAGGCGCAGCCGGACATCACCGTGCCGTTCATCACGGTGGTCGTCCCTTACCCGGGGGTCAGCCCGGAGGACGCCGAACGGCTGCTCGTGCGCCCGCTCGAGCGCGAGCTGAAGTCCCTCCGCGGCCTCAAGGAAATGAACGCCCGCGCCTATGGTGGGACCGCCGTGGTTTCCCTCGAGTTCGAGGTCAATTTCGACAAGAACAAGGTGCTCGAGGACGTCCGCGCCAAAGTCGACCTCGCCCGCGGCAAGTTCCCGCCGGACGCCCTGCCGCCGATCATCGAGGAGGCCAATGTCAGCGACGACCCGTCGATCGGCATCGTACTCGCCGGCGCCGCGCCCGAGCGCACTCTCTACGCCACCGCCCGGGCGCTCCAGGAACACCTCGAGAGCCTGCCGGGGGTCCTCCGCGCCGACGTCTCGGGCGGGCGCGAGGAGTTGCTGGAAGTCACCGTCGATCCGCTGCGCATGGAAGCCTACAAGGTAAGCGCCTCGGACCTCGCCGGGGTCATCGGCCGCAACAACCAGCTGATCCCCGCCGGGGACCTGATCACCCGGCAAGGGACCTACGCCGTCAAGCTTCCCGGAGTGGTCGAGAGCCCCGAGGACATCCTTCGCCTGCCGATCAAGACCAGCGGCGACCGCGTGGTCACCGTCGGCGATATCGGCGAGGTGCATCGCACGTTCAAGGAGCCGACCTACATCACCCGGTTCAACGGCTTGCCGGCGTTCACCGTCGAGGTGGTCAAGCGGCCGGGCGCCAATGTCCTGAGCACGGTGGCGGCGGTGAAGACGCTGGTCGCGACGGACGCCCGTGGCTGGCCGCCGACGATCCGCCCGGACTTCACCTTCGACGAGAGCGAATATATCGACCACAGCCTCACCATCCTCGAATCGGGGCTGATCACCGCCACCCTCCTCGTCCTCTTGATCGTCATCGGCGCGCTTGGAATTCGCCAGGGGATCCTCGTCGGCGTCGCGATCCCGATCTGCTTCATGCTCGCGTTTCTGCTGCTGCAGGCGTTCAGGATCACCCTCAACCAGATGGTGATGTTCGGCCTGGTCCTCGCCGTCGGCATTCTCGTCGACGGGGGTATCGTCGTGGTCGAATATGCCGATCGCAAGATGGCCGAGGGCAAGGACAGGGAGGCGGCCTTCGCCGCCGCCGGAAAGCGTATGTTCTGGCCGGTGGTCAACGGCACGCTCACCACCCTGAGCGCCTTCGTGCCGTTCCTGTTCTGGAACTCGATCCCGGGCAAGTTCATGAGTTTCCTGCCGATCACCCTCTTCTTCGTGCTCGGCGCCTCGATCTTCGTCGCCCTGATCTTTACCCCCGCTCTCGGCTCCCTCATCGGCCGCCGACAAGGGGTCGATCTCAAACACCTGGCCGAGATCGAGAAATCCGAGCACGGCGACCCCCGCGCGATGTCCGGCTTCATGGGCTGGTACGCCCGCACCCTCGGAACCGCCGCGCGCCACCCGTGGCGGGTCACGGCGGCGGCGATGACCGTGACCGCGGTGGTCATCGGCCTGTTCGCCGCCCAGCCGCACAAGGTGCTGTTCTTCCTCGACGAGAACCCCGACGAGGCCACCGTGTTCGTCAAGGCGCGCGGTAACCTGTCGGTGGAGGCGCAGGACGCCCTCGTCGCCCAGGTCGAGCGCACGCTGGTGGGAATCGAGGGGGTGAAATCGATCTATACCCGCTCGGGCGCCAACCGCGGCGGGTTCGGCCGGTTCAGCCCGCCCAACGACACCATCGGCCGAATCCAGCTCGAACTGGTGGATTTCAATGCCCAGAAAGCGCTCCACACCACGGGCCGCAGGATCGTCGAGGCGGTGCGCAAGCGCCTGGTGGAAGTTCCCGGCGTGCTCACCGAGCTTCGCCTGCCGCAAGGCGGGCCGCCGGTGGGCAAGGACATCCAGGTGGAATTGCGCGGGGCCGACGGCGAGGCCCTCGACCGGGCCGCCAACCTGGTGCGCGCCAAGCTGGCGGCGGACCCTCAGGTGATCGAACTGGAGGACAGCCGCACCTCGCCGGGGATCGAGTGGAACTTCACCGTCGACCGGGTGGCCGCCGGCCGCTACGGCGTCGACGTCCTCTCCGTCGGCCAGGCCATTCAGTTCGTCACCGACGGCATCCTCGTGGGCAAGTTCCGCCCGGTGGACGCCCAGGACGAACTCGATATTCGGGTTCGCTTCCCGCCGGAGGACCGCAACATCGCCGCCTTCGACCAGCTCAAGATCACCACCCC
>JBDTKQ010000309.1:0-10608 GCA_039935235.1 Caulobacteraceae bacterium | reverse complement strand
CGCTGGTTGCGTCGCCGACACCACAGCCGGCCAAGGTCCAGTCCACCGCGCCTACCCCCGTGCCCGCGCCCCCCAAACCCCTGCCGACGCCGCCCGCGCCGGTGATCAAACCGGCGCCCGCGCCGCCGCTCCCCGCGCCCGCCAAACCGGCCGCCCCCGTGGCCGCGGCGCCCTCGCCGGCGAAGATCGCCCCGCTCAACATCCACAAGCCGCGCAAGGAGGCTCCGGGCAATGTGCCGACCCTCCCCATGGCTCCCGCTCCCGGCCAGGCCGGGGGTCCCTCCGCCTCGCCCGCCGCCGCCGGGGCGCCCGGGACGCGGACCAATGGAATGTCACCCTTCCCCTATGGCGTGATGCCGAGCGGCGGACCCGGTCTGCGCGGCTCGCTTCTCGGGTGCGCCAACGCCGATTCGGTGAAACTGAGCGGCGCCGAGCGTGCGCGCTGCGCCGAGCGCTTCGGGGTCGAGATCAAACAGGCGCCGGTGATCGACCCGATTCCCGCCGCCCGCCGCGCCGACTTCGACAAGGCCGCCGCCCGCCAGGAAAACGAGCGCAAGAATCGCGAATGCACGCCCACCGGCACCAGTCCCAACAGCGTCCCCGGCCTCGGCTATGGTCTGTGCGCCCATTGAACCGCGTCCGCGCACCGGGCGTTCGCGGCGGATGACCGGAGCGTCCCGCCTCCTCCTCTCTCTTGTTCTCGCGGTATCCGCCGGCGCCGTGCGTGCGGCCGAGACCGTGCGCCCCGGCTATTGGGAATCCACCGATCGGGTGCTCTCGCCCGTTCGCAAGACCACGGTCGAGCGCCGCTGCGTCACCAAGGCGGACATCGCCAAATTCATGATGGGTCCGAGCAATCACATCTACGCCTGCGCCTATCCGGAGCAGTCGGTCGGCGGCGGTGTCATCACCTTCAAGGGTCGATGCGCCGACAAAAAAGGGACCGCCTTCGATATCTCCGGCCGCGGGGCCTACACCGCGACGACGCTTCACCTCATTGCCAGGGTAAGCCTCGCGGCCATCCCGATGCTCGCCGGCGTGGCGTCCACCGACGCGCGGCGGATCGGCGATGTCTGCCCGTCGACGTCGAAATAGGCCTCTAGAAAATCGCGTAGACGAAGGGGGCGACGTAGCTGAGGCCGCCGGCGAGAACGAGCAAGACCGCGCTGATCAGGATAAACAGGATCACCGGCAGCATGAAAAGGCGTCCGCGACCGGTGAAATGGCGGAAGAGTTGACCGACCGTTCCGGCGCGGGAGACGAAGCGCGTGACCTTGCCCGTGGGGGCTCGGGTGTTGTCCGTGACCATGTTCATCTCCGCGTGAGCAGCACATCCTCGACCACCATGGCGTCAACCTGATGCGACAGGAAAAACGCCATGGCATCGCTTTCGGAGGCGACGATCGGCTCGCCATTTCCGTTGAGCGAGGTGTTGAGCAGGATCGGTGTGGCGCAGCGCGCTCCGATGTCCTCCAGCAATCGGTGGAAATCCGGGGCGCTTGTCGCCGTCACCGTCTGCACCCGCGCGGTGTCGTCCACATGGGTGACAGCGCCCAGATCGCCGGCGCGAGCCGGTTCGACCCTCGCGGTGGTGGTCATGTAAGGCGCCATGTCGTTGTCGGCTCCCGTGAACCATTCCGCCGCCCGGTCGTGGGGTACCGCCGGGGCGAACGGCCGAAACGGCTCACGCTTCTTGACTACCCGGTTGAGCCGGTCGCGCATGGCCGGGTCGTGCGGGGCGGCCAGGATCGAGCGCTGTCCCAACGCCCGGGGACCCCATTCGAAACGGCCTCGGGCCATGGCGACGACCTGATCTTGCGCGATGAGGTCGGCGGCGGCGCCGAGCACGTCGCCGGGCGCCGACCACTTCAGGCCGAGGCGTTCAGCCAAGCTCCGCGCCACGTCGTTGGATAGCGGCGCGCCGAGGGCTGCGGTGGTCATGGGCGCCGGCCGTTCGCCGTCCAGTTCGACCGCCCCGATCATCGCCGCCCCGAGCGCGCCGCCCGCGTCGCCCGCCGCCGGCTGGACGAACACCCGGGAAAAGCCACTCTCCCGCAAGACCCGGGCGTTGGCCACGCAGTTGAGGGCCACGCCGCCGGCGAGGCACAGGTCGTCCAGGCCGGTGCGCGCGCGGACCTCCCTGGCCAGGGCGATCACCGCCTCCTCGGTGGCCCACTGAAGGCTGGCGGCGACGTCGGCGTAGCGGCGATCTTCCGCGCAACCGGAAAGATCCCACGGCTTGGCAAACGGCCGTCGTGGGCCGAGCAGGACTTCGAGCTTGGGGCTGAAGGCGATGTCGGTATCCGTATGGAAGGCGAAATACGGCAGGCCAAGCGCGAAGGCGCCGTCCTCGCGCGGCTCGATGAGCGCGGCGAAGGCTTCCTTGAACCGTGGTGTCCCGAAGGCCGCCAGACCCATGACCTTGTATTCACCCTCGTTGACCTCGAATCCGAGCCAGGCGGTCAAGGCCGCGTACATCAGGCCGAGGGAATGGGGATATTCAATGGAGCCGAGGCATTCGAGGCTGGTCCCCTCGCCTTTCCACATCGCCGTCGAAACGTCTTCTCCCACGCCGTCGATGGTCAGGATCGCCGCCCGTTCATAGGGGCTGGCGTAGAAGGCGCTGGCCGCGTGACTGCGATGATGGGTGGTGGTCACGACCTTGCCGCGGGGAATTTCCAGCATGGCGGCGATGGAATCGAGCACCCAGATCTTGGAACTGAGCTGGACGCGCATGGCCCCGGGAAACTGCTTCCACGACCGGGGAAAGGTGCGGAGGGAGGCGAGGATGATCCGCTCGAGGCGGGCGAAGGGATCTTCGTAGTAGACCACAAGGTCAAGGTCGCCGGCGTTCAATCCGGCTTGCGCGAGGCAGGCCATGGCCGCCTGGCGGGGCAAACCCGCCTCGTTCTTGCGCCGCGAGAAGCGCTCTTCCTGCATCGCCGCGACGATCTGGCCGTCCACCACGAGGGCGGCGGCGCTGTCGTGATAATAGGCGGAAATACCGAGGACGACGCTCACCGGATCGGCCGCGCGCCGCTCGTCGCCTCGTCGGAAGGGGGCGTCCATCCAGTTCGCGCGGGCCGCGCGAAGGCCGCCACCACCATGAACGGGGCGAGCATGGCGTAAAGCGCGGTCATCACCGCGAAATAGGCCTTCTCGGCGCCGAACCGCCCGAACCGGCGCCAGTTGCGCCACGCCTCCCACATGGCCGCGCGGGCGAGTTCCCGGCGGGCGGCGGCCTCGCTCCCGGCCATCTCGACGAGGATATCGCGGGTGTAGGTTTCGTGGCGCTTCTCGTCGCGCACGATGGCGTCGAACAGGGCGCGCGTCTTGTTGTCGTCACGGCGGGCGAACCAGTTGCGATAGGTTTCGAACTGCGCCCGACCCCGCTTTTCCCCACGATGAACGAAGGCGAGGAACCTCAGTTCGCCCAGCCGCTCAAACAGGTTCTCGTAGTCGGCTTTGGGAAAACCGAAGCTCTGAGCCCCCTCCTCGGCGCGCAGTTCCGCCGAGCGCAGGGCGAACATCTGGGCGTGTCGCGTCTCGTCGAGCATGTGGCGGATATAGAGGGTCTGGCGCTCGGGCGAGGCGGTGAGGCGCGCGGCCGCCTTCAGGTCGAGCATGCTGCCGTGCTCGGCCAGGGAGAAGCTGTAGAGTTTCCGCGCGCCGTGCCCCGGAATGCGCCAGACCACCGGGTTAACGATCCTCGCCAGCAGCGCCGTCATCGTTTCCCTCCGTCCATGGGCAAACTAGCCGCACTCGGGTTTCCCGCAATCAACCTTCGGCCCGACACGCTTGTTCCCTATGGTTCATCGCGCCGATCCGTCGGCGCCCAGTCCACCCTTGGGAGCGAGGCGAAAGGTGAACACGGCAACGGCGAGACTGGCGCGCGCGCGAAAGACGCGGCGCGCCACCTTCACGGCGGCGCTTGGGTTGGTGGCGGCGTTCCTCCTCGTCGCGGGCGCCCTCGACGCCGAGGTGAAGGTGCTGTTCTGGCCAAGGATCGCGGTCGTCGGCGGCGGCCGCTTCGTGATCCCCGATCCGCTTTTGGGCTACGGGCCGCGGCCCGACGCGCGGGCGCGGGTGACGTGGCGGCGTCTCGGCCGGACGATCTATGACGCCCGCTACGCGATCGACGCCGACGGTTACCGACGCACCGGCGTCTCGGCGGCCCCAAAGGCGGAAACGACCGTCTTCCTCGGCGATTCCTACACCTTCGGTGACGGGTTGAACGACGCCGACACCCTTCCCCAGAGGTTTGCCGACGTCACGGGCGAACGGGTGGTGAACGCCGCCTTCAGCGGCTATGGGCCTGGTCAGGCGCTTCGCCTGATCCAGTCCGGGCGGCCCGCGAGGCTCTTTGGCGACGGGCGGCGGCGGTTCGTTTTCGCGGTGAGCGACCTCGATCTGGGGCGAAGCGATTCGCGGTCGCTGCTTCACCGGGTGGGAACTCCACACTACGAACTCGCGAACGGCACGGCCCGCTTCATCGGCCCGTTTCATCCGGGGTGGCGCGGAACGCTGGTCGATTTCGCCTCGCGCAGCGCGATCGTCGCGGGCATCCGTGATCTTTCCCTCGCGGCGCCGAGCCCCGGCGGCGCACCGCTCTTCGGAGCCATGATGAGCGCTGCGCGCGACGCGGCGGCGGCGCGCCACCGGGCTGGCTTTCTGGTCCTGTTGTGGGACGAACCGATCTGGCAGGACGGCGGCGACCCCGGCAAGAGACGCCGGCGGCAGGCGATCGTCGATGGCATGGCGCGGGAAATGGCGCGGCGCGGCGTCGCGTTCGTGCGGGTCTCGACCCTGGTTCCGGACTACACCGCGCACATGGGCGCCTATGTCATGGGCGGCAGCGGACACCCCTCGGCGCTTCTCGACCGGCGCCTGGCGCGGGGCCTCGCCACGTGGCTGGAACAAGAGAGGGGCCGCTGATGATCGAGATCGGTGAGATCGGCGACCACGAGATCGACGCGGTGATCGCGCTTTGGCGGGCGTGCGGTCTTACCCGGCCGTGGAACGATCCCGGCCTCGACGTGGCCGACGCCCGCGCCGCGCCGAACGCGACGATCCTCGTCGGCCGCATCGACACCGTGCCGGTCGCCAGCATTATGGTCGGCTACGACGGCCACCGGGGCTGGGTCTACTATCTCGCCGTCGATCCCGCGCGGCGGCGCACCGGATCTGGCCGGCGGATGATGGACGCCGCCGCCCGGTGGCTGAGCGCCCGCGGCGCACGCAAGCTGCAGTTGATGGTGCGGGAAACCAACGGCGAAGCCCTCGGCTTTTACCGGCGCCTCGGATTCGACCGGCAGCCGACGGTCGTGCTCGGGCGCTGGCTGGGTGACGCCACATCCGGATTGAAATCAACAAATGATGTGGCAACGGATGGTACCGCCGCCTTTCCGAAAGTCCACGGCTCGGATACGTCCGGGCCGTGACCTCGCGCCCGTGCTAACGCGCCTTCTGTTCAAATTCCGCGTCGACGACCAAGTCGATGGGACGGTCAAACATCGCCGGCAGACCGTAGTCCGCCGGAGAGATGGCGGCGGTAGCATGCACGCCCAGCCTCGGGTGACCGGCGAACCCCTTGCCGGCGCCCACCAGATCCACCGCGAAGGTCAACGGCCGCGTCTTGCCCATCAGGGTGAATTGACCGTCGACGGAAGCATGAGTTGGGTCGATCCGCCGGAACGAGGTGGAAACATACGTGGCGCGCGGGAAAGTGGCCGACCTGAGCATCTCCTCGCCGGCGAGCTGTTTGGCGAAGCCAGGCACGTTCGTGGCGATCGAGGCGGTGTCCACGCTCGCCGACAGCTTCGACGCCGACGGGTGGCCCGGAACCCAGGCAAGGGTCCCCTCGACCTCGTCGAAGCGGAATACGCTCCAAGAGTAGCCGATGTGCGGCACGCGGGCGATCACCGCGGCGTGCGCGGGGTCCAACGCATAGGTCCCGGCCGGCGCGAGCGCGGCGTCGGGCGCGCCGCAATAGACACCCGGCGGCAAACCCGGCGGGCAGGGCCGCGCCATCGCCGCGGGCGCCAGGCCCATGACCCCGAGAAGAATGGCCGGGGCGGCGCTCCAGAAACAAATCGATCGCATCTACAAAATGTCCTTTTCCAGCCGATGGAGGCGGCAAACCCGACCCCGGGAGCCTCAGGCGCGGCGGAGGAACGAACGGTCTTCGACCAGAATGCACCGGGTCTCTTGGGCATGGGCGACGTTGGCCCGGGCATCCTCGTCGGTGGCGAGTTTTGCCCGGTAGATCTCGTAGTCGGCCAGGCTGACGAACTCGATCATGGCCAGGGCGCGGTTGTTGGCCCCTTCCTTGGGAAGGAAATAGCCGATGAGAGCGCCCCCGCAGCGGGCGATGATCGGCGGCCAGCGGCGCGCGTATTCTTCGAAGTCAGCGAGGCGGTGCGGATCGAGGGTGTAGCGAATGCAGCAGACGATCATGGGTTCTCCGGGCTGTCGCCAGGCGGCTGGACGAAAAACGGCCCGGGATCGCTCCCGGGCCGTTTGTCAGTTCAGGCTCCGACCTTTTCCGTCTCGGCGAGGGAGGCGATATCGGCCGGGAGGGGTTCGATTTCCAGCGGAACCGCGCGGCTGGCGGCCAGCACCTCGTCGCGCTTGGCGGCGATGCGCTGGAGACCTCGCAAATAGGAGCCGGTGCCCGCCGGGATGAGCCGGCCGACGATGACGTTCTCCTTGAGCCCCTCGAGGGTGTCGCGCTTGCCATGAACCGCGGCGTCGGTGAGGACGCGGGTGGTTTCCTGGAACGAGGCCGCCGAGATGAAGCTGCGGGTCTGCAGGCTCGCTTTGGTGATCCCCAGCAAGACAGGCTGGGTGAGCGCTTCGCGTCCCTTGCGAGTCGCGGCCTTGGCGTTCTCCTCGTCGACCTCGGTCTTGTCCAGGTGGTCGCCCTTGAGCAGGCCGGTGTCGCCCGCCTCCATGATCTCGACCTTCTGCAGCATCTGGCGAACGATCGTCTCGATGTGCTTGTCGTTGATCGGCACGCCTTGCAGCCGGTAGACCTCCTGGATTTCATTGACCAGGAAGTCGGCGAGGGCCTCGATCCCGAGGATCCGCAGAATATCGTGAGGGTCCGGGTTGCCGTCGATGATGTACTCGCCCTTGCGGATCGAGTCGCCGTCGTGGACCGCGATGTGCTTGGCCTTGGGAATCAGGAACTCCACCGCCTCGCCCTCTTCGGGGGTGATCTTGATGCGGCGCTTGTTCTTGTAATCGCGACCGAATTCCACCCGGCCATCCATCTCGGCGATCACCGCGCAGTCCTTGGGACGGCGGGCCTCGAAAAGCTCGGCCACCCTCGGCAGACCGCCGGTGATGTCCCGCGACTTGGCGCTCTCGGTGGGAAGACGCGCGAGCACCTCGCCGGGCTTGGCCTCGTCGCCGTCGCCCACCGAAAGGATCGCCCCGACCGGAAGGAGGTATCGGGCCTCGCCGCCGTTGGCCAGGCGCTTGTAGGCGCCCGCCTCGTCGAGGACCGCGACGCTTGGCCGAAGATCGGAGCCTCGGGTGGACGCGCGCCAGTCGATCACCACGCGGTTGGAAATGCCCGTCGCCTCGTCGGCCTCCTCGCGCACCGAGATGCCTTCCACCAGGTCCTCGAACCGCACGCGGCCGGGAACCTCGGTGATGATCGGCGTGGTGTAGGGATCCCACTCTGCGAACCGGGTCCCGCGCTTGATCTTGGCCCCGTCCTTGACCTTGAGGCGCGCGCCGTAGGGCGGCTGATAGGATTCGCGATCCACGCCGTCGACCTGGATAGTGATCGCCAGATTGCGGCTCATGACGATTACGTCGCCGTCCGCCGCGACCACGGTGTTGCCCGCCGAGAGCTTGAGCACCCCGTCGTTGGCCGCCTCGAAGAACGACTGCTCCGCCACCTGGACGGCGCCGCCGATGTGGAAGGTGCGCATGGTCAGCTGGGTGCCCGGCTCGCCGATCGACTGGGCCGCGATGACCCCCACCGCCTCGCCGATGTTCACCGGCGTGCCGCGGGCGAGGTCGCGCCCGTAGCAGGCGCCGCAGACCCCGACCTTGGACTCGCAGGTGAGGACCGAGCGGACCTTGGCCGACTGGACGGCGGCCTTCTCGATGGCGTCGACCATGTCCTCGTCGAGATAGGTGTCGGCGGGCACGACGATCGCCTCGCTCCCCGGCGCCTTGATCGCCTCGGCGCTGAAACGTCCGAGGACCCGCTGGCCAAGGGAGACCTGCACCTCGCCGGCCTCGGCGACGGCGCGAAGGGTGATCCCCCGGGTGGTTCCACAATCCTCCTCGGTGATGATGCAATCCTGAGCGACGTCCACCAGACGGCGCGTCAGATAGCCCGAGTTGGCGGTCTTCAGCGCGGTGTCGGCGAGACCCTTCCGCGCCCCGTGCGTGGAGTTGAAATACTCCTGCACGGTGAGGCCCTCCTTGAAGTTGGAGATGATCGGCGTCTCGATGATCTCGCCGGACGGCTTGGCCATCAGACCGCGCATGCCGCCCAGTTGCTTCATCTGCGCCTGCGATCCGCGGGCGCCGGAGTTGGCCATCATCCACACCGAGTTGATCTCCATCTCGCGGCCGCCGGTATCCTTCTGGGCGGTGGAGATTTCGGCCATCATCTCGTCGGACACACGGTCGGTGGCTTTCGACCAGGCGTCGACCACCTTGTTGTACTTCTCGCCCTTGGTGATCAGGCCGTCGGCATACTGTTGCTCATATTCCTCCACCAGCTTGCGCGTGGTTTCGACGATGGACTTCTTGCGGGTGGGGATGATGATGTCGTCCTTGCCGAATGAGATCCCCGCCTTGGCCGCCTCGCGGAAGCCCAGGCCCATGATCTGGTCGGCGAAGATCACCGTCGCCTTCTGGCCGCAGTGGCGATAGACGACATCGATCAGATTGCCGATTTCCTTCTTGGTCAGGCTCTTGTCGACGAGGCGATGGCCGATCGCGACATGTTGCGGCAGGAGGGCGGCGATTTTCATCCGCCCGGGCGTGGTCTCGATCAGCTTGCGCTCGAGCTTGCCGGTCGGGTTCATCTCGGTAAACCGCGCCTTGATCTTGGTGTGCAGGGTGACCACCCCGGCGTCGAGCGCCGATTCGATCTCGCCCAGGTCGAAGAAGGCCTTGCCCTCGCCGTCCTGACCGTCCTTCGCCTGGGAAATATAGTAGAGGCCAAGGACGATATCCTGCGACGGCACGATGATCGGCTTGCCGTTGGCCGGCGAGAGGATGTTGTTGGTGCTCATCATCAGCACTCGCGCCTCGAGCTGGGCTTCCAGCGACAGGGGCACGTGGACCGCCATCTGGTCGCCGTCGAAATCGGCGTTGAAGGCGGTGCACACCAGGGGGTGAAGCTGGATTGCCTTGCCCTCGATCAACTTGGGCTCGAACGCCTGGATGCCGAGGCGATGAAGCGTCGGCGCGCGGTTGAGCAGAACCGGGTGCTCGCGGATAACCTCCTCGAGAATGTCCCAGACCTGCGGTTGCTCGCGCTCGACCATGCGCTTGGACTGCTTGACGGTGCCGGAGAGACCCTTGGCGTCGAGGCGGGCATAGATGAACGGCTTGAACAGCTCGAGGGCCATCTTCTTGGGCAGGCCGCACTCGTGCAGCTTCAGTTCCGGGCCGACGACGATCACCGAACGGCCCGAATAGTCCACCCGCTTGCCGAGCAGATTCTGGCGGAAACGTCCCTGTTTGCCCTTCAGCATGTCGGCGAGGGATTTGAGCGGGCGCTTGTTGGCCCCCGTGATCACCCGACCGCGATGACCGTTGTCGAACAGGGCGTCGACCGATTCCTGAAGCATCCGCTTTTCGTTGCGGATGATGATGTCGGGCGCGCGCAGTTCGATAAGGCGCTTGAGTCGGTTGTTGCGATTGATGACCCGGCGGTAGAGGTCGTTGAGGTCGGAGGTGGCGAACCGGCCTCCGTCGAGGGGCACCAGGGGGCGAAGCTCCGGAGGAATGACGGGGATCACCGTCATGATCATCCACTCGGGCTTGTTGCCGCTCTCGCTGAAGGCCTCGAGGATCTTCAGGCGCTTGGAGGTCTTCTTGAGCTTGATCTCCGAGGTGGTGGTGAGGAGCTCCTCACGGAGCTTGTCCGCCTCGGTGACCAGATCGATGGCCTTGAGCAGGCCCTGAATGGCCTCCGCGCCGATCTCGGCGGTGAAACTGTCGTCGCCGAACTCGTCCTGAAAACGCATGTACTCGTCTTCGGAGAGCAGCTGGTGCTGCTTGAGCGGGGTCAACCCCGGCTCGGTGACGAGGTAGTATTCGAAATAAAGGACCCGCTCGATGTCCTTCAGCGGCATGTCCAGCATCATGGCGATGCGGCTGGGAAGCGACTTCAAAAACCAGATGTGAGCCACCGGCGAGGCCAGTTCGATATGACCCATCCGCTCGCGCCGCACGCGGGCGAGGGTCACCTCGACGCCGCACTTCTCGCAGATGATTCCCTTGTATTTCATCCGCTTGTACTTGCCGCACAGGCACTCGTAGTCCTTCACGGGGCCAAAGATGCGCGCGCAGAACAGGCCGTCGCGCTCGGGCTTGAAGGTGCGGTAGTTGATGGTTTCCGGCTTCTTG
>JBDTKQ010000308.1:0-5448 GCA_039935235.1 Caulobacteraceae bacterium | reverse complement strand
CCTGAACACGCTTGCGATCAGTAGGGTCGAGGTGGACAGTGACGCCAGTACGCATCCCCCAGCCTCGCACGACGAAGCAAGGCGGGGAATCCCCAATTGGACTCTTCCGTCAGCATCTATCCACTAGCATCCGCCACGCGCGAGGAGGCGCCATGGGCATGGACGAGGCGGCAAGCGGAGGCCTTTCGCGACCGGGGCCACCGCGCGCGCGGATGACCTTCCGCGTGGGGGTCGTCGGCCACCGGCCCGACCGGCTGCCGCGCGACGCCGCTGGGCTCGAGGCGATCCGCGAGCGGGTGGCCACGGTGCTGGGCGCCGTGGCCGAGGCTGTCGAGGTGTTCCGCGCCGGACCCGACGCCGGGCTCTATTCACGCGAGGCGCCGCTGCTGCAGGCGAACTCGCCCCTGGCCGAGGGAGCCGACCGGCTGTTCGCCGACGAGGCGCTGCTTCTCGGCTATGAGCTGTGCTGCGTCATGCCCTTCGCCCAGGCCGAGTTCGAGGAGGATTTCACGGGGCCGGGGGCCTTCGATCCCGACGCCCTCGAGCGGTTTCGCGCCATCCTCTCCAGAGCCGGGGTCACCGGCGGCCTGACCAGGTTCGAGCTCGACGGCAACGGCGCGCGGCGCGCCGAAGGCTATGAGGCCGCCGGCCGGGTGATCCTCAACCAGTCGGACCTGCTTTTGGCGGTTT
The DNA here is from genome assembly GCA_039935235.1 of Caulobacteraceae bacterium. Taxonomy (GTDB): domain Bacteria; phylum Pseudomonadota; class Alphaproteobacteria; order Caulobacterales; family Caulobacteraceae; genus Acaudatibacter. The sequence continues at coordinate 4,758 of JBDTKQ010000308.1, read as the reverse complement.
GGGACGGGGCCGGCGCCAACGGCGCGGGGGGCACGGTCGATACCCTGCGCGACGCCATCACCTTCAACGTGCCGGTGTTGTGGATCGACAGCAAGGCGCCGTGGGGATGGCGGCTGTTGCGCAGTCAGTCGGATATCGACTGCCTGACCATTGGCGTCGAATGCGCGGCCAACTTCGTCACCGACGACCCGCGCACGGGCCGCGGCGCCTTGGTCGACGCGGTCGCCGCCGTCGTCAACGAGGAGTTGCGCGCCCCCAATGCCCCGATCGACGCGGTCGCCGCCGTCGTGGACGACGAGCTCCCCACCGCCGGCGACGACGCCGAGAACCAGGCTCACGTCCGCGAATCTCTGGGCGAGACCAGGCCCAGGCTCAACCTCGCCTTCGTGTGGAAGATGTTCCGCGATCTGCTCGCCGATGGGCGCCTCCATATTCCGAGGCTGCGCGTGAACGATTTCGTCGACCAGATCAGCGATGACTGGCCGGTGAGCGATCTTTCCGACCCCGCCGCCACGGGGTTCGGCGCCTCATGGATCAACAGCGTGCTTCGTCCGCACTATGCGTGGTCCGACAAGCTCGCCGACCGCTATGCCGACGCTCACCGCAGCGCCTTCGTCTGGTCGTCCCTGCTGGCGGCGACCGCCGTCTTCGTCGCCCTGCTGCCCATGGCGGCGGCGTGGACGCAACGGCCGCGGCTGTCGGTGTCCACAGCCCTTGTCGAGGCGACGATCCTCGGCTTCATGCTCGGTCTGCCCTGGTTCTCCAGGCGGCGGCGGTGGCACCAGCGTTGGACGGAATACCGTGTGCTCGCCGAACTGATCCGGGAACTTCGTATCCTCATTCCCCTGGGCGGCGGGCGTCCTCTCCCCCGCACCCCCGCCCACTTGGCCAACTACGGCGACCCCACCCGAAGCTGGATGTACTGGCAGGTGCGCGCCATCGCCCGCGCCACCGGGCTGCCCGACGCGCGGGTCACGCCGGCCTATGTCGACGACCTGCTTAATCAGCTTTCGGATTTTGTCGGCTCGCGCGGAAACGATCGCCGCGGGGCGACGGGTCAGATCGGGTTTCACCACAACAATTGCCGGCGGATGGAGCGCATCCATCGCCGCCTGCATCAGGGCGCCCTTTACCTCTTCACCCTGTCCATCGCCGGGGTGGTGATCAACTGGATCTATCCCCTCACGCACGAGGAGCCCGCATGGGTTGCGCGCTGGCTGATCATGATCTCGGCCTTCTTCCCGGCCCTCGGCGCGGCGCTGGCCTCGATCAACAACCAGGGCGAATTCGCCCGCCTCCAGCGCCGCTCACGGGCGATGACCGAGGGCTTCAAGGGCCTGAAAGCCCGCATCGACGCCCTCCGCGCCAAGCCCGGCGAAGCCACCCTCGGCGAGGTCACCGAACTCGCCGCGCGAATGGCGGCGATGATGGTCGACGAGAACATCGACTGGCGGATCGTCGTGCTGGACCTGCCCCACGCATCGGGATGAGGAGCCTCAATTGTTGCCGCCATTCTTGATCACGGGATCGAGGCACTTGATATGCTGATTTTCATAGTTCAGCAGGCGCAGCTTGTAAAATTGCTTTGGGATGGTCCAAGAACCGTCTGGCAATTGGGTTCCACGATCATTCTTGTAGGATATGGCTACTGTGTCATCATAGTATTTTGTCTTTCCGTCAACCTCTGATTGATCTGAGGTACCACTAGCAGTGCAGCTTAATTTGATTTCTTGAATGTTACTACCTAATTGAATAAACCAATTTGATGGAAAAGACCAATCATTGAATCCACGACCTAACTCGAAAACGATCACGAATTTTTCCGTATTGTGTGTAAGATCTATTGTACCATCGGATTTGACGCAATTATTACACGGTCCCGTGCCTATTTGCTGATAGTAGTACCCAGAAACTGCTTGATTAACCTGAACGAAAATCATGGGGAGATTGGTGGTCGCCGTCTCAAAACGTCTGTTTGACGCGCTGTCGAACTGTTCATGACGATACCGTTGATGATGGTGGTGGTGGCTTTCCACATAGGCGTGCATTGATTCCCTCCTTGAAGTGTCGACGCGGCTACCAGCCGTAAGACTCATTGTTCGCATAGACGACAGCGCCTGGCCGAGAGCGCGCCCGACCCGACCGGTTCGCGGAGGCATAGCTGTCCGCCAGCCGCGAATGTCCCTTGATCAGCACGATCTGACCGCGGTCTCCACGCCACGCGGGCTGTGAGAACCCGGCGCGTTCGACTTCGCTGACCGCCCGCTCCCATGCGGCCCGCGCCTTGTCCCGGTCGCCGGCCAAGTCTTCGTAGTCGCCGGCGAGGAGGGCCGCTTCTCCGGCCACGCGGGCGAGGTTGACGTTGGTCGGGGCGGCGCGGTCGAGGCGGTCGAGGCGGTCGGCCTCGGCCACCGCCGGGGCGAGCGCCACGCGGCGAGCGTCGGCGCTCACCGCGCGACAGGCCTCGAGCCGGATTTGCAGGAGGCGGGCGCTCCCGAGAAGCACACCGCGCCAGGCGATCACCGAGGGGTCCTTGTTCGCCAGTCCCTCGGCCAGCACCTTGTCCCGCGCCGCCGCCGCTGTCGCGCCCGCCAGGTCATTCCGCGCCAGATACGCGCGCGCGAGGCCGACATAGGCGTGGGCGGCCTGTTCGCGGTAGCGGGCGTCGTCCGGCTCGAGGGCGATGAGCGCCTCGGAGCGTTCGGTCGCCGTCTTCAGTTGGGCAACGGCGTCGGCCGACCTGCCTTCCATGGCCAGGAGCTTCCCGACGGCGACACTGTTCACCACGAGGGCTTCCTCCGCCTCGTGGTCGTCGCGCGCCCGTTCGATCATCCTCAGATAGATCGCCCGTTCCGCCTGACGACTGGTCATGGCCGCGTCGAGACGCCCCCGGCCAACCTCGGCGTCCGCCAGCCAGCCGTGGCATTGGGCCAACGCCATCTCTCTGTCCCGATCGCCGGGGGCCTTGGCCGCGCTCGCGGCCGCGACGGCGAGGCTTTGGGTGAAATCGGCGGCCGCCGCGTCCGCCTTGCCCTCGCGCAGCAAAAGTACGCCCAAGTCGGTGTTGGCCGAGCCGACCTCCGTGCGCCAGTCCTCGCGCCCCGGCTCAAGGGCGACGAGGCGGTCGGCGAGGCGTTTGTACTGGACGAACTCCCGCTCGGCGATGTCGTCGCGGCCGGCGCGATCGGCGGCGTAGCCGACATAGTAGACGCTTTGGGCGTGATTGAAGATTCGGGCAGTATCCCGCGGTTTGCGCTCGAGAAGTTGGGCGGTGATCAGCGACGCCTGATTGAAATTGCGCGAGGCGCCGGCGAGGTCTCCCCGCTCGTCGCGCACTTCGCCCAACAGGTGGAGCACCCGCGCGCGGCGGCCGAGGGCGTCGTCGTCGAGGCCGTGGCGGGCTTCGGCGGCGTAGTAGCGCATCGCCCGGGCGCCGACCGCGTCGAGCACGTCGAGGCGCCCCGTCGGCTCCAGCTTCTTGCGCAGGTCGACCAGCATGAATTCCACCAGCCCTTCGGCCTGGGCGCGCTGGGCGCGGGCCTCGTTTCGGGAGGCGAAGGCTAAGACCGCGAGGCCGCCCATGGCCACCGCGCCCGCCGCCGACGCCGCCGCGAGCATGCCGAGGCGCCGTCCCCGGCGGTGAGCGTCGCGGCGCGCCAATTCATCCAGATCGATGGCGAGAACCCCGGCGATCAACTTGAGGGCGGCGAGACGCCGGCCGTCGCCGCCGGGACGCAGATCGGCGGCGATCAGGTCGCCCGCCCCGTCCGGGTCGGCCTCCCCTTCCCGCAAGGCTGTTGGGAAACATTCCTCCGCCTCGCGCCCGGGCTCGCGAGAGGCGCCCGGGGTCCCCGCAACGATGGCGGCGAAGACCCGGCCGGGTCCGTGGATGGCTTTGAAGCGGACGATCTCGTCCTCGACCCACGCCGAATCGGCGGCCGAGGGCGAGCAGATCACGATCAGGGCCCGCGAGGAGGCCAGCGCCTCATGCACCCGCGCGCGCAAGTTCGCGTTGGCCGCGAGGTCCTCCCGGTCCTTGAACACCGGGCGAAGGCGCCGGGGGATAGCCCCCGCCGCGGTGCGCAGGCCGACCAGGCGGGGGGGAACGGCATAGGCCTCGAGGACCCGGTGCAGCCCGCGCGCCCACGCGCGATCCTTGTGGCTATAGCTGACGAACGCCCAATAGCGCTGTCCGTCGTCCATCGCGCCCAAGCCCCCCAATGCCGTCCGACAAGATCACATATGTGACCCAGCCTCAATCGGGTCGTTTTGTTTTCCGCGCGGCGCTCCGCCGGCTTGGAGCCCAGTCCTTCCCGGACGTGGGTCTCGCCGGTTGCGTCGAGGGACAGGCGGGTCGCGATCGCGGCGCCTTACCGACGCTCGCCGCCCCTGAACCCGGTGGCCAGAAGATAAAGCTCCGAGCTCTCCGCGCGGCTGGCTTTCGGCTTGACGTGGCGCACCGTGGTGAAATTGGCCTTGAGCAGGGCAAGCAGGCCGGCGGTCTCCCCGCCCTGAAAGGCCTTGGAGACGAACGCGCCGCCCGGTTTCAGCACCTCGATGGCGAAGGCCACGGCCGCCTCGATCAGTCCCACGATCCGCAAGTGGTCGGTCTGCCGGTGGCCGGTGGTGTTGGGGGCCATGTCCGAAAGGATGACGTCCGGCGCCCCGCCCAGCAGAGCGATCAGGCGCGCACCGCACTCGGGATCGGTGAAATCAGCCTGGATCATGATCGCCGGCGGCAGGGGATCGACGGGAAGC
>JBDTKQ010000307.1:0-5017 GCA_039935235.1 Caulobacteraceae bacterium | reverse complement strand
CACCAACATGCTGATCCGCCGGCTGACGTTTCTGAGCGTGACCCTTGGCGGGATTTCGGCCATAGCCTGCCTGCTTTCCATGGCCCTTCCCCAGCCTCTGGCGAGGGTCGGTTACGCATTCTGGCTGGTTGTGGGCGCGTTGGGCGCGGCCGCGTCCGTGGGCCTGGTCGTCGCCCGCCTGCGCAAATGGATCTGACATGCCCCGCCTTCTGATCTACGGCCCGTCCCATGGCCGGATCGCCGCCGCCCTCGCCGCCCGGGGGCCAGGGCTCGAAACGGCGACGATGGACGCGGAGGGGCGCCTGACCATCGCGGGGGTCCAGGTCGCGGCCGAAGACGCCGGCATCGACATCGCGTGGCTCAACGCCGAGGTCTTCGAAAGCCCGGCGGCCCGGGCATTCATGACCACCGCGCTCAAGTCGCCGAACCTCGAGTGGATCCACAGCGCCGGCGCCGGCTTCGACCATCCGGTGTTCAAGGCCCTCGTCGGCAAGGGCGCGCGGCTGACCACCAGTCACGGCCAGGCGATCGGCATGGCCGAATATGTACTCGCCGGCGTCCTCGACCATCTCCAGCGCGGACCCGAGCGGCGGGCGGCGCAGGCCGAGGGGGTGTGGCGGCGGCTGCCGTTTCGCGAGGTGATGGGCTCGTCCTGGCTGGTGATCGGTTTTGGGGCCATCGGCCAGGCCGTGGCGCAACGGGCGCGAAGCTTCGGAGCGAGCATCGTCGGGGTGCGTCGTGACCAGGCGCCCCATCCGCTGGCCGACCGCATCGATTCGATCAGAGACGTTTCGGAGCTTCTCCCCGCGGCCGATGTGGTCGTCCTGTGCGCCCCGCTCAATGCCGACACCCGCCACCTCGCCGACGCGGGATTTTTCGCGGCCATGAGGGAGGGGTCGGTGCTGGTGAATGTCGGGCGCGGCGCGCTGGTCGACGAGGCGGCGCTCCTCGACGCCCTCGATCTTGGAACGCCGCAACATGCGGTGCTCGACGTCTTCGAGACCGAGCCGCTGCCCGTCGAAAATCGCCTGTGGACCCACCCGCGGGTGGCGATTAACGCCCACGCTTCGGGGATCGGTTCGGGAAACGCCGCCCGAAATCAGGCCCTCTTCCTTGAAAACCTCGCCCTGTATCTGGCGGGAAAGCCGCTGATCGGCGAGATCTACCCGGCGGATGTCCTTGGCTCGTGAGGCGCGGATAAAATTGACAAGATCGCCCGATCGGCGCGATTCTCGCCAGCGTGAACCCCAAGGGAGATTGACCGTGAACATCCGCCTTCTCGCTCTCGCCGCCGCCGCCGGCTTCGCGGTCTCCGGCGGCGCGCAGGGCGCGGTCTCGGTGCTGGGCGGCGGCATGGCCGAGGCTTGCGCCAAGGCGGCGATCGCCGGCCGCTCCGATCCGCCGTCGATGTCCGAGTGCGACACCGCCCTGGACAGCGAGGTGCTCGCGCCTTCCGACCGGGCCGGCACCCTGATCAACCGCGGGGTGATGAAGATGCGCCGCGGCGCCTTCGAGGCGGCCCACGTCGACTTCGACGCCGGCATCGCCATGGCGCCCAAGATGGGCGAGGGGTGGATGAACCGGGGGGCCATGTTCGTCGGCGAGAAGCGCTACAAGGAGGGCCTCGCCGACATCGACCGGGGTCTCGCCCTTGGGGTGAAGGAGCCGGAGAAGGCTTATTTCAATCGCGCGCTCGCCTATGAGGGGCTTGACGACGAGAAGTCCGCCTGGCTCGACTTCAAAGAGGCCGAGACCCTGAAACCCGGCTGGGCCCTGCCCCAAAGGGAACTGCTCCGGTTCACGGTCACGCGGCGGTAGGCCGCGAAACGGGCCGCGGCGAGCCTGCCGATCGGCCACAGCCTTGCGGCGTCCTCACGGGCCCCTTGACCCATTCGCTCACGCGCCTAGGGTCGGGGTCATTCTCCGGGGTGTCCCGTGCGAGGGACTGAGAGGCCGCTGAGGCGGCGACCCGCCGAACCTGATCCGGGTCATGCCGGCGAAGGGAGGGATGCGTGGGCGCCGGGGGGCGTCGTCCGCCAGACTTGTCTACTCGCGGCGCGTGGCCCGCCAAACCGTTGGAGCGCGCGACCGTGAACATCCAGACCCCCATCGCCACCATTCCCACCGGCGAGCGCCCCGGTTCGCGCAAGGTGTTCGAGCCCGGCGTGCTCCATCCCTGCCTGCGCGTGCCGTTCCGGGAGATCGCCGTGCATCCCTCGGCGGGGGAGCCGCCGGTGACGCTCTACGACCCCTCCGGCCCCTACACCGATCCGGCGGCGACGATCGATATTCGCCGCGGGCTCGATCGCCCGCGCGAGGCATGGGTGCGCGCGCGCGGCGACGTGGAGGAGACGGCGCCCCGGGCCGTGAAGCCGGAGGACAACGGCGGGGCGCGCGGCAAACATCTGGCGCCGGTCTTCAACTCGGACCGCAAACCCCTGCGCGCCAGGTCGGGGGCGATGGTCACCCAGCTCGAATACGCCCGCGCCGGGATCGTCACCCCCGAGATGGAGTTCGTCGCCATCCGCGAGAATCTGCGCCGGCGCGAGGGCGACCCCTTCATCCGCGACGGCGAGGATTTCGGAGCCTCCATCCCCGATCTGGTCACCCCCGCCTTCGTTCGCTCGGAAGTCGCCCGCGGCCGCGCGATTATCCCGGCGAACATCAACCACGGCGAGCTCGAGCCGATGGCCATCGGCCGCAACTTCCTGGTCAAGATCAACGCCAACATCGGCAATTCCGCCGTCCTGTCCTCCGTGGAGGACGAAGTCGACAAGATGGTGTGGGCCATCAGGTGGGGGGCCGACACGATCATGGACCTCTCCACCGGGCGCAACATCCACAACATCCGGGAGTGGATCATTCGCAATTGCCCCACGCCCCTTGGCACCGTGCCGATCTATCAGGCGCTGGAGAAGGTCGGCGGGGTGGCCGAAGATTTGAACTGGGAGGTGTTCCGCGACACCCTGATCGAACAGGCCGAGCAAGGGGTGGACTATTTCACCATCCACGCCGGGGTGCGCCTGGCCTATGTGCCGCTGACCGCGCGGCGGGTGACGGGGATTGTCTCGCGCGGCGGCTCGATCATGGCCAAGTGGTGCCTCGCCCACCATCGCGAGAGCTTTCTCTACGAGCGGTTCGAGGACATCTGCGAGATCATGCGCGCCTATGACGTATCCTTCAGCCTCGGCGACGGCCTTCGGCCCGGCTGCATCGCCGACGCCAACGACGCGGCGCAATTCGCCGAGCTGGAAACCCTTGGCGAGCTGACCAGGGTGGCGTGGAAGCACGGCGTCCAGGTGATGATCGAGGGGCCGGGCCATGTGCCCATGCACAAGATCAAGGCCAATATGGATAAGCAGCTGAAGGCCTGCCACGAGGCGCCGTTCTATACCCTCGGCCCGCTGACCACCGATGTCGCTCCCGGCTACGACCACATCACCTCGGCCATCGGCGCGGCGATGATCGGCTGGTTCGGCACCGCCATGCTCTGCTACGTCACCCCCAAGGAACACTTGGGCCTCCCCGACCGGGAGGACGTGAAACAGGGTGTGATCGCCTACAAGATCGCCGCCCACGCCGCCGATCTGGCCAAGGGCCACCCCTCGGCCCGGGCATGGGACGACGCCCTCTCCCGCGCCCGCTTCGAGTTCCGCTGGGAGGACCAGTTCAACCTGGGGATCGATCCCGAGACTGCCCGCGAATACCACGACGAGTCCCTGCCCAAGGAGGCCCACAAGACCGCCCACTTCTGCTCCATGTGCGGGCCGAAGTTCTGCTCGATGAAGATCAGCCAGGAAATCCGCGACGCCGCCGCTGGCCAGAACGACGTGGCCGAGGCGGGCATGGCGGAAATGGCGGAGAAGTTTCGCGAGGGCGGCGGGGAGATCTACGTGGGGGTGGAGGCGCCAGGTTCGTTGGCTTGAAAATCGGGAATGCTTATCATGGGCGTGATCGCGCCGCTCGAACGAGAATTGCCGAATTCCTGCCGACAGCCCCGCCTGTCGCCTTCGGGAGTGACTTCAACGACCCGGTTGCGATGCCGGCTGGCCATTTTGTCCATCCCCGGCGCCGGCTGCAGGGGTCGAACCCGCGACCTTCGCTTTACAAAAGCGCTGCTCTACCACTGAGCTAAGCCGGCCACCGGCGGGCCTTATGCCGCGCGGGGCCGCTCCGTGGCAACCCGTTTGGCCGAACGGGACGCCCGCGCTATAGGGCGCCGGCCATGGCCCGCATCCTGATCACCTCCGCCCTGCCGTACATCAACGGCGTCAAGCATCTGGGAAATTTGGCCGGATCGATGCTGCCGGCCGACGTCTACGCGCGGTTTCAACGGGCGCGGGGGCATGAGGTGCTCGCCATCTGCGCCACCGACGAACACGGCACGCCCGCGGAGTTGGCGGCGGCGGCGGCGGGGCAGGACGTCTTCACCTATTGCGAGGAGAATCACCGGCTCCAGCATGACCTCGGCCGGCGGTTCGGCCTGTCGTGGGACTGGTTCGGCCGCTCGTCGTCGCCGCAGAACGCTCGCCTCACCCAGCATTTCGCCGATGCGCTGGAGGATCGCGGGTTGATCGAGGAACGGGTCGACAAGCTTCTGTACTCCATTGACGATAAACGGTTTCTTCCTGACCGCTACATCGAGGGAACGTGCCCGGTGTGCGGTTACGGCAGGGCGCGCGGCGATCAGTGCGACAACTGCAATTCGCTGCTCGATCCCACCGAGTTGATCGATCCGTATTCGACCGTGTCCGGCTCGAAAAACCTCGAACTGCGCGAGACCCGCCACCTCTATCTGCTGCAATCGAAGCTCCAGCCGGCGATCCGGGAATGGGTGGACGGCAGAGCGGACTGGCCGATGCTCGCCTGGTCCATCGCCAACAAGCACCTGGACGAGGGGCTGATCGACCGCGGGATCACCCGCGATCTGGCGTGGGGCGTGCCGGTCACGCGGGGCGGTCAGCCGCGCACCGGAATGGAATCAAAGGTGTTCTATGTCTGGTTCGACGCCCCGATC
>JBDTKQ010000306.1:0-5040 GCA_039935235.1 Caulobacteraceae bacterium | reverse complement strand
TGGCGGTGAGAGAGGGATTCGAACCCTCGTTAGAGTTTCCCCTAAACACGCTTTCCAAGCGTGCGCCTTCAACCACTCGGCCACCTCACCTCGCGCCGACAAAGGGCGGGGGCCGCAGATATATCATCGGCGGGGCGGTCACAACCACCGGTGAAAAGCCCCGCGCGGGCGCCTATCTTGGCGTGGAGCCAAGCCCACCCCCCGAAGGAGCCGCCATGTCCCTGTTTCGCAAGTCCGCCGATCTTCCCGTGCGCGATCGGGCCTTGCCCGGCCGCGCGGAGGCCATCCCCACCGCCGCCCGCTCGTTCATCAACGAGCGCCCGCTCAAGGGGCCGTATCCGGATGGGTTCGCCACGGCCTGTTTCGCCATGGGCTGTTTCTGGGGCGAGGAGCGCAAGTTCTGGCAAACGCCCGGGGTGTGGGTGACGGCGGCCGGCTATATGGGCGGCCTTACCCCCAACCCGACCTATCAGGAGGTGTGCAGCGGGGCCACCGGTCACACCGAGGCGGTGAAGGTGGTCTTCGACCCGGCCGCGATTTCCTACGAGGCGCTGCTCAAACTCTTCTGGGAGGGCCACGATCCGACGCAAGGCATGCGCCAGGGAAACGATGTCGGCACCCAATACCGCTCGGCGATCTATACCGGGGGGGCCGATCAGGCCGCCGCCGCCGAGGCTTCGCGGGGCGCCTATCAGGCGGCCTTGACCCGGGCGGGGCGCGGCAAGATCACCACGGAAATCGCCCCGGCGGGACCCTTCTACTACGCCGAGGCCTATCACCAGCAGTATCTGGAAAAGAACCCCGCCGGCTATTGCGGCGTCGGCGGCACGGGGGTGACCTGCCCGATCGGGACGGGCGTGGCCGCATGATCGAACGGCGGCCCTTCGAAAGCCTCGGCGGCGAAAACCACGGCTGGCTCGACGCCAAACATCATTTCTCCTTCGCCGGTTACCATGATCCGCGGCGGATGGGCTGGGGCGCGCTGCGCGTGTGGAACGACGACGCCATCGCGCCGGGCGAGGGATTCCCCACCCACGCGCATGCCGACATGGAGATCGTCACCTATGTCCGCCAGGGGGCGATCACCCACACCGACAGCCTCGGCAACACCGGCCGCACCGAGGCCGGCGACGTGCAGGTGATGAGCGCCGGCAGCGGCGTGCGGCACGCCGAACACAATCTGGAAAAGGGCAAGACGACGCTCTTCCAGATCTGGATCGAGCCGACCAGGCGCGGAGTCGCCCCGGCGTGGGGCGCCCGGCCGTTTCCCAAGGGCGATCGCGCCGGCCGCTTCGTGGCCCTGGCCAGCGGGTTTCCCGAGGACGAGGGGGCGCTTCCGATCCAGACCGACGCCCGCGTTCTGGGCGCGAGCCTGAAGGCCGGGCAGAGGGCGCGATACAGCTTCGGCCCGGCCCGGCGGGGCTATCTGGTTCCGGCCACCGGTTCGGTGGAGGTCAATGGCATGACCCTGAACGCGCGCGACGGAGCCGCCATCGCCGACGAGGCGGCGATCGAGGTGACCGCGACCGCGGACGCGGAGCTGATCCTGGTTGACGCGGCGGCGTGAGTTCAGGCGGACGGCAGCCGCCGGGACGCCGTGAAGGCCGCCATCGCCCGGCGGGGCTCGTCGGTCTCGAAGGCGGCGGCGAAGGCGTCGACTCCCGCGGCGATGGCGTCGGCGAGGGGCAGCGCCTCCCACCGGCGGATCAGCGCCTTTTGCAGGCGCACCGCGCGCGGGGCGGCGGCGAGGAGGGAGGAGAGGCGCGCCTCCACCGCCGCGTCGAGATCGGCCAGCGGAACCACCGCTTCCACCAGACCCATGCCCAGCGCCGCGGCGGCATCGAAGGTCTCGCCGAAGAGCAGGATTTCCCGCGCCCGCCCCCATCCGACGAGGGCCGGGAGAAGCGCCGCCTCGACCACCGAGGGGATGCCCAGCCTCACCTCCGGCATGCCGAAGACGGCGCTGTCGGCCGCCACGCGAAGGTCGCAGGCCGCCGCCAGCTCGAGCCCGGCGCCCAGGGCGTAGCCGCCGATCCTGGCGATCACCGGAACCGGACAGGCGCGCACTGCCTCGCATGCCGCGTGGACGTCGCCGATGAAGGCGCGGGCCGCGTCCGGGCCGTCGAGCGCCGCCATCTCCGCGAGATCCGCCCCGCCGACAAAGGCGCGCGATCCGGCGCCGGTAAGCACCACGCAGCGAAGATCGTCCATGGCGGACAGCTCCGCCATGACGGCGACGAACCGGCCGATGAGCGCCCGGCCCATGGCGTTGAGCCGCCGCTCGTCGTCGAGGGTCACGAACGCGACCCGCCCGCCCGCGCGGATTTGGTGGCGGACGTGGACCTCGGGCATGGCGCGCCTCCTTTCCGGACCGCGGGCGTCGCACCCGCTCTTCACGGCAACTAGAGCGTGCGGGACGCCCGCGCTACAAGAGGATCATGAACGAGATCTTCAACGATCCGGCCCGGCCGCTCGAGGCGCGGGTGGAGGATCTGCTTTCCCGCCTCACCCTCGCGGAGAAGGTGGCGCTGATGGCGGGGTCGGCCGCGTTCACCCTCCACGGGATCGAGCGGCTGGGCGTGCCGGCGGTGCGGGTCACCGACGGGCCGACCGGCGTGCGCTCCAACGAGGGCGAGGCGGCGACGGTGTTCCCCGTGGGCGTGGCGATGGCGGCGACGTGGAACCCCGATCTGGTGCGCGAGGTCGCCGGCGCCATCGGCCGCGAGGCGCTGGCTCTGAACAACCGCGTGGTTCTCGCGCCGACGATCAACATCGTCCGCACGCCGCTGTGGGGCCGCAACTTCGAGACCTTTTCGGAAGACCCCTTCTTGGCCGGCGCCTTGGGCTGCGCCTATGTCGAGGGCCTGCAGGACGAGGGGGTCGGCGCCTCGCTTAAGCACTATGCGGTGAACAACCAGGAAGAGCGGCGGATGACGGTGAGCGCCGTCGTCGACGAGCGCGCCCTGCGCGAAATCTATCTCGCCGCTTTCGAGACGGTGGTGAGGACCGCCAATCCGTGGACGGTGATGGCCTCCTACAACAGGGTGAACGGCGTCTACGCCACCGAGCACGACCATCTGATCAACGACATCCTCAAGGGCGAGTGGGGCTATGACGGGGTGGTGGTCTCCGACTGGGGCGCGGTGCATTCGACGGCGCCCGCGGCATGCGGAGGGACCGATCTGGAAATGCCCGGGCCGCCGCGCTGGTTCGGCGACAAGCTGTTGGCGGCGGCGCGGGGCGGCGCGGTTCCCGCCCATCGCATCGACGACGCCGCCCGGCGGATGATCCGCCTGATCGTGCGCACCGGGGCGCTCGACGGCGCCCCGCCGCCAAAGGGCGAACTGCGCACCCGCCGTCACCGCCGGATCGCCGCCCGCGCCGCCGAGGAGGCGGTGGTGCTGCTGAAGAACGAGTCGGCGCTCCTTCCTCTCGACGCGGGGAGCATCCGCCGGCTGGCGGTGGTCGGACCCAACGCGGCGGCGCGGCGCATCCAGGGCGGCGGCTCCTCGCAGGTGCGGGCCGGGCGGCGGACGTCCATCCTCCAGGCGCTCGGGGAGCTGCTCGCCGGCCGCTGCGAGGTGGTCCACGCCGAGGGCGGCGACAATGAGCCGGTTCCCCCGGCGGCGAAGCCGGCGATGTTCAGCCCGGACGAGGCGCGCGGCGCCGCCGGACTCACCTGCGAGTATTTCGCCGCCCGCGGCTTCGACGCGGCCCCCTTTCGCGGCGGACCGGAGCGTCAGATCGGCAAACTGGTGGCCATGGGCGCGTTCGGCGGCACGGCCGAGACCCTGGGCGCCCTGCGCTGGAGCGGCTGGTTCTGGCCGGAGCGCGACGGGCGGCACGAGTTTTCCGTGCGGGCGCCGGGCGAGGCGCGTCTCACCCTCGATGGCGCCGTTTTGATCGACGATGCGACCGACGGATTCATCGACAGAATGGACGTCGGCGGCGCGGCGGTCGTGCGCAAGATCGCCGCCGCCGACCTCGTCGCCGGGCGGGGCTACCCTGTGGCGATCGACTATGTCCGTCCCGCGGAACCCGGGACGCTGTCGTGGGAATATGTCGGGATCGGCGTGCGGCAGCCGGCCTCTCCCATCGCCATGGCGGCGGCGCTGGCGGCGAGCGCCGACGCGGCGGTCGTGGTCGTGGGCGCCGCCTCGGTCAGCGAGGGAGAAGGCTACGATCGCGAGACCCTCGATCTTCCCGGCGACCAGAACGCCCTGGTCGAGGCGGTGCTCGCCGCCAATCCGCGAACCGTGGTCGTGCTGACCAATGGCGCGCCCTATCTCCTGCCGTGGATCGACCACGTTCCGGCGGTGGTGGAGGGGTGGTTGGGCGGCGAGGAAGGCCCGGACGCGGTGGCCCGGATCCTGTTCGGCGAGGCGGAGCCCTCCGGGCGTCTGCCCGTGACCTTCCCCCGGCGGCTCGAGGACACCCCCGCCCACCCCTTCTATCCCGGTGGCGAGGAAGCACGGTACGGCGAGGGCCTGTTCGTCGGCTACCGCCATTTCGACCGCGCCGCGGAGCCGCCGCTGTTCCCCTTCGGCCACGGCCTGACCTACACCCGCTTCGCCTATGGCGACATCGCCGCGCCCCAGCAGGTTCGCGCGGGAGATCCGGTGGAGGTGAGCTTCACCCTTCGCAATGTCGGGGAGCGGGCCGGCAGGGAGGTCGCCCAGCTCTATGTCCGCCCGCGCGGCCCCTCGGTGGAGCGGCCGGTGAAGGAGCTGAAGGGCTTCGCCAAGGTCTCCCTCGCGCCGGGGGAAAGTCGCCGGGTGACCCTGACCCTCGACGCCCGGGCGTTTTCCTGGTGGGACCCGGCGCGCAAGCGTTGGATCGCCGAGGACGGGGCCTATGACCTGATGGTCGGCTGCTCGGCGGCGGACACCGAGCTCCAGGCGACCGTGCGCCTGGAGGGCGCAACGGCACCCTGACATGGCCCCCCGACCGGCGGTTCTGGGCATCGACGGCGGCGCCTTTTTCCATGGCGCGACCAAGGTTTTCTCCGGCGTCTCGTTCATGCTCGACGATGCGCGCACC
>JBDTKQ010000305.1:0-7342 GCA_039935235.1 Caulobacteraceae bacterium | reverse complement strand
AGTAGGGTCGAGGTGGACAGTGACGCCAGTACGCATCCCCCAGACTCGCACGACGGACCGAGGCGGGGAATCCCGAATTGGACTCTTCCGTCAGCATCTATCCACTAGCCGCTCGATCTTTCCTTCCAAAAGGGGCGCGTCCGGCGACGGGCGCGCCCTTTCCTTTGGCTCAGACGTCTTTTGGCTCAGGCGGCGATCCAACGGTCGATCACCCCGTCGAGCACCCCCAGAGGCACGCGGCCGCAACTCAAGCCCGCCTCGTGGAAATCCTTGATGTCGAAGCGGGGGCCGAGCGCGGCGCGGGCGCGCGCGCGGGCATTCACCCACACGGTATGACCGATCTTGTAGCTGCACGCCTGGCCTGGATGGGTGCAATAGCGATCCACCTCGCGAGCGGCGAAGCCGGGGGCGTCGCCGTCCTTGTCCACCAGCCAGGCGACGGCCCGCTCGCGGCTCCAGCCCAGATGGTGAAGGCCGGTGTCGACCACGCAGCGGTTGGCGCGGAACATCTGGAACTTCAGATAGCCGATCCGGCCGAGCGGATCGTCGTCGTACATGCCCATCTCGTCGGCCAGTTGCTCGGCGTAGAGGGCCCATCCCTCGGCGTACCCTGAAAACCCCACGGTCTTGCGGATCAGGGGAAGGGCGGGGTTGGACAGGGCCAGGCCGCCTTCGAGCTGGTGGCCGGGAAGACCTTCGTGAAAAACCGTGGTGGGCAGGGTCCACTTCGGCCACTCGGCGGTATCGTGCAGGTTGAACCACACCAGGCCCGGTCGCGATCCGTCGAGGGCCGGACCCTGCGAAAAGGCCGATGCGGCGCCCGCCTCGGTGGCGGCGGGCACACGTCGGACCTCGAATCGGTAGGGCGGCAGGCGTTTGAACCACGCCGGGAGACGCGGGCGGATCGCCGTAAGACGGTCGTTGCACCAGGCGATCGCCTCGGCCTTTCCCGCATCGGTGTCGGCGAACAGCGTCGCCGGATCGCGGGTGAGCGCGGCGAGGCGCGCGCCGACCGCCCCGGTGGTCAGTCCGCGGGCCCTGAGCAAGCCGTCGAGCCGCGATTCGATCCGGGCGGCCTGGTCGAGACCGAGTTGGTGGATTTGCGCCGGCGTCAGATCGGTTGTGGTCGCCGCGCGCAAGGTCGCTGCGTAATAGCCGGCGCCCTCCCGCAGCCGGCCGACGCCGGCTTCATGCGTAGCGTTCGCCCGCAGCCGCCGGGCCGCGGCGGTCTGGCGGTCGAGGGCCGGGACCACCGCCCCGGTGTAGATCCGCGCCGCCTCGTCGCCGTAGCGCGGCCCCAGCCCCTTCTCCGCCGCCCTCCGCGCGAGCGAGGTCACCACCAGCGCCCGATCGGCCGGCGCGCGGGCGGCGGCGAGCTGGACGAGGGTGGCGTCGAGGATGAAGTCCGGCGGGACCACGCCCAGCCCCGCGTCATGCGCCATCCGCGCGGTGTCCTGGTCGAGCTCCACGGCGAAGGCCGCGAGCCGCGCCAGATAGGCGTCCGCGTCGGCCGCCGTGGCGACGCTGTGCTTTGTGTCAAGGAACTCCGGAACCGACTGATAGGCGCCGGTGAGCTGGCTGACGACATAGGGCGACGGGCTGAAGCCGGACCCTCCGAAATCATAGGCGCCCACCGCCGCCGCCGAGCGTCGGGTGTAGAGGATGGTGTCGAGGCTGACCTTGCCGGCCGCGGTCAACGCCCCCCGGTCGACGGCCACGAGGCGGCGAAGCTGATCGGCGTTGAGCGCCCGCGCCGCGGCCCTCCCCGCGTCCGATCGATCGCTCAATTTCGATTTCAGGTCGGCGTTCGCGCCGGTGTCGAGGCCAAGCTGGGTCGCCATCTCCGGGCTCTCGCGCAGAGTTTCCTGAAACAAGGCGTCGAGGAGGGCGGCGAGCCGCCCTTCGGGCGCGCCTCCCGCGCGGGCGGGGAGCGGGGCGACGGCGGCCAGGGCGGCGGCGGACGCGGCGAGTTCCCGGCGATTCAGCATGTTCGGACGTCTCCTCCCGCCGCTCTTGGGCGCGCGACGACGCGGGCGTCAAGACGCCATCCGCCGCCCAAGCGATCGCCAACGCGGCGGTCCTGGTCACCGACAACAGCGCCGAGGTTCGCGACATGCCCGGGCTGACGGTGGTGAACTGGCTGTGATCAGCGCCCCGCCGCCCGCCGGATGGCGGCGGCGATGGCGGGGTGGGCGGTGGCGGCGGCGTTGATCCAGGCGATGCCGCGGTCGATCTCTCCGCCGTGCTCCCGCCGCGCCTCCCCGAGCACCCCGGCCCGCGCGGCGGCGTCGAAGGCGTGTTCGGGGGCCTTGGCGTAGCGGCCCATGTGCGGGCTTCGCGCCATGGCCGTCACGCCGGCCGGATCGGCGGCGCCGTGCAGATGGCCGAGGGCGGCGGCGAGCGTCGGCTCCGGCCGTTCAAGAAAGCGCTCGAAATTGAGCCACATGACGCGGCCCGGAAAGGCGTTCGCGGCGGCCGCCAGAGCCATGATCTCGCTGGTCCAGCCCATGGCCGCCCGCTCGCCCTGGCTCATCGCCTCGAGGGCGAACGCCCCGCCGCCGAGCCGGGCGTTGAGCCGCGCGAGGCGCGCCGGGGCGAGGGCCGCCATCTCGCCCCGCGACGCGTGGCCGCCGAGAATGCCGGCGATGTGGATGTGGGGGGCCGTCACCATCAGCAGCGCCCGCGCCGTGGGCGATCTTTCCATCAGCACAGGGGCGATCTCGCCGACGAAGCTGGTGGCTTTGAGCAGGGTCTTTTGCTCCGGCCGCCAGACGCGCGCCCACAGTTCGAGGAACCGGTCGATCCGCCGGTCGCGCTCCGGCGAGGGCGCCTCCGCGGCCAGGGTTCGCAGGATCGCCGGTTCGCGCACGGAAAACACCCGCGGCTCCATGCCCAGCAGCCGCGAGAGAAGGGTCGAGCCGACGTGGCCGATGTGGAAGATGAAGTCGCACTCGCCGCCGAGCGCCGCCGCGACCCGCTCCACCTCCGCCCACGGCGCCTCGCGGGTCGCTCGCCCGGCGAGCATCAGCCGCTCGTCGAGGAAGGCGGCGGCCGCGTAGTCGGCCTCGCTCATCTCGACGAAGGTCACCCGCCCGCCATCCGACCTCAGGGGATAGAGCGCGGGCGAGGCCAGGTCCGCGGCCGGGACGCTCACCCGGTGAACGCGTTCTTGGCCGTCATCATCGCCGAGACCAGTTCCCGCTCACCCTCCGAGAGATAGGGATTCCAGATGTCGAAGATGAGGATGGTGCGCGCGGTGTCGGCGTCGTTCCACGCCTCGTGCTCGATGGTGTCGTCGAACACCCACGCCTCCCCCATCCGCCACGGACGGGTGACGTTGCCGACCCGGAACCGCGCCGGGCCGGGCAGGACCAGGGGCAGGTGGACGATCAGCCTGGTGTTGGCCGAGCCGGTGTGGGCCGGAATCGTCGTCCGCGCGTCGAGCATGGAGAACATGGCGGTGGGCGCGAAGCCCGGCTGTTCGGCGATCGGCAGGGAGGCGAGGAGGGCCGCGGTGCGCGGGCAAAGGGCGCAGGCGCCGTCCTGGCGCACGCCGTCCTTCCACAGGAAGAAGGAACTCCACCGGCGGGAATGATTGAGATCCCGCCACTGATTGACCGGAACCCCCGGAGGAAAGGCGATGTAGGGCGTAAACTCGTCGGCGCGCGCCTCGACGGCGGTCGCCAGTTCCGCCTGGATGACGGGCGTCGCCGCCTCCAGCTCGGCCAGCCACGGGAACAGGCGCCGCTCATAGAAAGGGATCGCCGGCAGGCGCGGATAGTGGAGAAGCAGGGGTTCCTGGACATAGGCCCGCGCGTCCCCGGCGTAGATCGACAGGGATTCGTCGAAACGCTCCAGACTCTCGCCGGCAAACCGCGTCCGAACCGGCGCCACGGCGGCGCGCAGGTGTTGGGCGAGGGCGGCGACGCGGGCGGCGAGCATGTCGCGGGCATGGGCGATCGCGGCCTCGAGCGCCGGCGGCAGCGGACCGTCCGGCGCGCCGACGGTCAGGGCGTTGCGGTAGGTCTCAGCCGCCTCGGCCCGCCGGCCGAGCCGTTCGAGCAAGGCGCCCCTGGACAACAGGGCGATGAAGTTTCTGGGCTCGATCGCGAGGGCGGCGTCGAGGCTGGCCACCGCCCCGTCCAGATCGTGGAGCATCCTCTGGGCGAGCGCCTTGTCGAGCAGACCCTCCACGGTCGCGCGAGCGGGATCGGCCTCGATGGCCGCGAGGGCGCCGCGCCAGTCGCGATCGCGCAATGCGGCCTTGACGCTTTCGGCGACGCCCGGCGGCGGGGAGGCGAGGGTCATGGCGCGATCTTAGGGCGGCCGCCGCCTATTGCGCCAGACGGGACGCCAGGACGGTGGCGCCCTGGGCTCGCAGACGGGCGTCGGCCACATCGGCGAGGGTCGCGCGCGTCGCCGGATCTTCGAGGACCGCCAGCGCGGCGGCGGCGATCGTCGCGCTCTGGCTCCCCGCGCCCAGCATCCGCCGCAGCGCCTCAAGCGGCGAGGAGCGGACAGTGAACGACACCAGACGCGCCGGCCCCTTGGTCCCGGCGAGCGCCTTGGCCCGTTCGGCGGCGTCGTAGAAACCGCCCAGCCGGTCGACCAGGCCCAGCGCCTTGGCCTGGGCGCCGGTCCACACCCGGCCGCGGGCGATCTCGCGGACGCGCGCGACGGGGAGGCGTCGGCCCTCGGCGACGCGGCCGACAAAGCCGTTGTAGATCCGGTCCATCCACGCCGAATAGGCCGCCCGCTGCGCCCCGGTCATCGGCCCCTCGCTGGAAAACGCGCCGGCGTAGTCGCCGCCCACCGAGAGGCCCCGCACATCGACGCCGAACTTCGCCAGCGCCGGGCCGAGGGCGAACTTGCCGCCGAAGACCCCGATCGAGCCGGTGAGGGTGCCGGGTTCGGCGACGATCTCCGAGGCCTGGGACGATATCCAGTAGCCGCCCGAGGCGCCGTAGGTTCCCATGCTGACGACCACCGGCTTGCCCGCCGCGCGCGCCGCGCGCACGGCGGCCAGGATCTGTTCGGAGGCGGTGTCCGAGCCCCCCGGCGAGGAGACGCGAAAGACGATGGCGCGCACGCTCTTGTCGTCGATGGCGTCGTAGAAGGCCTTGGAAACCTCGTCCGAACGGATCGTCGAGCCCGCCGAGAGCGGCGACGGCCCGCTCCCCCGCCCGGTCATGATGTCGCCCTCAGCGGCGATCACCGCGATCGCCGGATCGCCGGGACCGCCCTCCCCGCCCCCGCCACCACGCGCGGCGTAGTCGTCGAACTCCACCAGCCGCGCCCCGGCGCCGGCCTTGGCGAGAAGGTCGTTTTCCGCGGCCTTCACTTGACCGACGTGATCGACCAGGCCCTTGGCCATGGCGTCCTCGGCCGGGTATGGACCCGCTTCGATGAGTGTCCTGACAGCCGCGGCGGACTTGCCGCGATCGGCGGCGGCGTCGGCGATGGCGGTGTCATAGACCGATCCCAGCCACGACAGTTCCGATTGGCGGTGAGCCGCCGTGTAATCGCTGTAGAGGAAGGGGTCGATCGCCGTCTTGTATTCATAGCGTTGCTGGAAATCGGCGACCACGCCGTGGCGCTTGAAGAAGCCGCCGAAGAAGACGTCCTGCCGCGCCAGACCCGTGGCCTGGAACGACGACGCCGGCTGCATCCAGATATCCCCCGACGCCGCCGCCAGCTCATAGGTCGAGGTGACCATGCCGCCGGGATAGAGGCCCTGGCTGTGAACGAGGATCGGCTTGCCGGCGGCGCGGAATCCGAGGAAGGCCAGGCGCAGTTCGTCCGCCGCCGCCGGCGCCATGCCGCCCTCCGGCAGGCGAACGAAGAGACCCTTCACCCGCCCATCGCGCGCCGCGCGCCGCAGGGTCTCCTCGATTCCCATGACCGAGAGGGAGCGGCCCTGAAGGAGCGCCAGGGGGCTGGTGGTCGCCTGATCGGAAAGGCCGCCGCGAAGATCGAGGACCAGCACGGTGCGCGGCGCGAGCGGCGCGGGGCGCAGGGAGCCCGCGACCACCGCCAGAATGAGAAGCGGCACGCCGATCATGAACAGGGCGAGCCCGGCGAACACCCCGGCGACGGTGATCAGAAACTGCTTCATCAGGCTCCCGCCGGCCCGGAACGGGGGCTGCCCTCTCGCGGGAAATTGGTCGGAGTGGCAGGATTCGAACCTGCGACCCCCGCGTCCCGAACGCGGTGCTCTACCAGACTGAGCCACACTCCGAATGAGGAACGCGGCTTATAGAGGAGGGGTCACAGGGCCGCAACTCACCAACTCTCCATCCTACCGGCGGAATTCGCCACCGCGCGCGGGCGTGGTGGACGCGCGACCCTCGAGCTTTGAACAAAGGAAAAACGCGGGCGTCGCGGCAGTCTCGCCCGCCGTTGCCAGCGGGGGGGGCGTGCGCTATCTGACGCGCCTCGCGCCGGAGGGGCCAGGCCGCCCCGCGCGCATCCCTGCTGGGGGATGGTGTAATGGTAACACTGCGGTTTTTGGTACCGTCATTCTAGGTTCGAGTCCTAGTCCCCCAGCCAACTTTCGTCAGCGCGGCGCCGCGGCGTCGTAGAAGCGGGCCAAGTCGGCCTTCATCGCGCCGAGGGCGGCGGTGTTGAGATAGACCATGTGCCCCGAGGGGTAGTAGGCGAAGCTCACATTGGACCGCTCCGCCGGGTCGAGCTGCATGTGACCAAGGTCGTATTCGGTGCCGAAGAACGGCGTCGCCAAGTCGTAGATGCCGTTGAGCGAATAGACCATCAGGTGCGGATTTTCCCGCATGGCGGTGGACAGGTCGAGGGCGACATCGGCCTCGTTGGTGTCCCCCGGCCCGCGCGAGCCGGGGGCCTTGTGGCGGAAGTTCCACGACAGGCCGGCGGAATAATAGGTCGGCCGATAGGTCAGCTCGGTGGCGTAGCCGAGGTCGGCCGCGAGATAGTGGTGGAAGGCCGCGACGAAGGCGCCGGTGATGCCGGTGTCCGACGGATCGTATTCCGTCGACTCCCCCGCCGCGTCGATGTCGACGCCGGTGAAGCGGTCATCGTAGCGCCCCAGCGTGCGCCTCTGATCGCGCAGCAGTTCCTTGCGGAAGCGGTTTGGCGGTACGCGAAGGTCGCTGGCCAGGATGAACGACACCGGAAGGCCGGTATAGCCGGCCATCTTCTCGGCCACCGCGCGGCGCTCGTCCGGACCGAGATCCTGCCCCTTGGCCAGGGCGAGGGCATACGGTCCGCGCGCCCATTCGCGCGCCTGGCGCAGGAAGGCGTCGAGGTCCGCCGGCGGCGCGGCGAGGCGGTTGTGATAAGCGGCGGCGGCGGCGTAGCTGGGCAGATA
>JBDTKQ010000304.1:0-2449 GCA_039935235.1 Caulobacteraceae bacterium | reverse complement strand
TAGCCCACCTCGGTGAACTTGGTGGCCTCGACCTTCAGGAAGGGCGCCTGGGCCAGCCGCGCCAAGCGGCGGGCGATCTCGGTCTTACCGACCCCAGTGGGGCCGATCATCAGGATGTTCTTAGGTGTGATCTCGTCGCGAAGGTCGTCGGCAACGCCGCGGCGGCGCCAGCGGTTGCGCAGGGCGACGGCGACCGCCCGCTTGGCCTCGGCGTGGCCGACGACGAAGCGGTCGAGCTCGGAGACAATCTCGCGGGGGGTGAACTCGCTCATGCCCTCAGACCGTCTCCACCGTCAGGGCGCCGTTGGTGTAGACGCAGATATCGGCGGCGATGGCCATGGCGCGTCGGGCGATGGCCTCCGCTGCAAGGTCCAGATCGAGCAGGGCGCGGGCGGCGGCGAGGGCATAGGCGCCGCCCGAGCCGATGGCGGCGACGCCGTATTCCGGCTCGAGCACATCGCCCATGCCGGAGACGGTGAAGATGGCCTCCGCGTCGGCGGCGATCAGCATCGCCTCGAGCCGGCGCAGATAGCGGTCGGTGCGCCAGTCCTTGGCCAGGTCGACGCAGGCGCGGGCGAGCTGGCCGGGATATTGCTCGAGCTTGGCCTCCAGCCGCTCGATCAGGGTGAAGGCGTCGGCCGTGGCTCCGGCGAACCCGGCGACGACCAGACCGCCGGCGAGGCGGCGGACCTTGCGGGCGTTGCCCTTGACGATGGTCTGGCCCATGGACACCTGACCGTCGCCGGCGATCACCGTCGCGCCCGCCTTGCGCACCGCCAATATGGTGGTGCCGCGCCATTCGCCGGGGGGATGATGGGGATCGAAGGCGGCGTCTCGCATGGCGGCGCATGTGGCGGCGCCGTGCGGCGGGGTCAAGGCCGATGGATTTTTCAGACGAGGAGGTCGAGCGCTACGCGCGCCATCTGGTGCTGCGCGAGGTCGGCGGTCCGGGGCAACAGGCGCTCAAGGCCGCCAGGGTGCTGATCGTCGGCGCGGGCGGTCTCGGCGCCCCCGCGGCCCTCTATCTCGCCGCCGCCGGGGTGGGGCGGATCGGCATCGCCGACGCCGACACCGTGGCTCTGTCCAATCTCCAGCGGCAGATTCTCTATGACGCGGCGGATGTCGGGGCGGCGAAGGTCGAGGTCGCCGCACGGCGCCTCACGGCGCTCAACCCGCATGTGGCGGTCGAGCCGATCGGCGCCATGGTGACGGACGCCAACGCGCGGGAGCTGGTCGCCCGTCACGATCTGGTTCTGGACGGGACCGACGACTTCGCCACCCGGTTTTGCGTCAACGCGGCCTGCGTGGCGGAGGGCCGCACTCTGGTCAGCGGAGCCATCGGCCGGTGGACCGGCCAGATCGGGGTGTTCGCCGGACGGCCGTGCTATCGCTGTCTGGTGCGCGACATTCCGCCGGACGCGGAGACCTGTTCCACGGTCGGGGTGGTCGGGGCGTTGGCAGGGACCGTGGGCTCGCTCATGGCCCTCGAGGCGGTGAAGATCATCGCCGGCGCCGGCGAGCCCCTCGCCGGGCGGCTGATGGTGCTGGACACCCTGGCCGGCGAGGCGCGGACGCTGAAGCTGCGCGCGGACCCCCAGTGTCCGGTGTGTGGGTGAAGAGCACTTCTCCTCCCTCCCCACTTCGGGTGAGGAAGGCGGCTTGACCGCGCGAGCGCGTTCGGATCACGCTCGGCGAGGTGTCCGGGGGGAAATCATGAAACTCTTGGGGTTGGCCGGCGCCTTGTGCGCGGGATCGGCGATGGCCGCGCCGCCTCTGGCCGACTATGGCAAGCTGCCCGCCGTCGAGCAGATGCGGCTCTCGCCATCGGGGGACCAGCTGGCCTTCGTCGCGGTGGTGGGCGAGGCGCGCAAGCTGGTGGTGGAAAGCGTCGCCGGCGAGGTGCGGCGGGTGGTCGACGCCGGGGCGATGAAGGTGCGCCAGATCGACTGGCGCGGCGACGACCATGTGCTCATCGTCACCAGCGCCACCTTCGATCTCGATCCCGCGGCGCCGGTGGGCAAGGCGGAGATCGGCCAGACCGCGGTGCTCGATGTCGCCACCGGCAAACTGGCCACGGTCTTCGCCGGCGAGCCCCTGATCATGCACGCCACCTTCGGCGAGTACGGCTCGTCGCGGAGCGGGGACAAGATATACGGCTATTTCGCCGGCCTGCCGCTGTCGGGCAGCGGCGACATGCGGCGCGATTTCGATCGCGGCCAAGCCTATCTCGACAAGGGCTACGCCGACCTGTTCAAGGTCGACCTCGACACCGGCCGGGCGAGCGAGAAGGTGGGGGGCGGCAGCGCTCTCTACGGCAGCGACTGGGTCGTGGGCTCCGACGGGGCGGTGGTGGGACAGGCGCAGTACGAGTACGGCACCGGCGAGTGGCGGCTCTACGGCGCCGATGCCACGGGGGCGCCGATCGAGCGCCGCGCCGATCCTACGGGCG
>JBDTKQ010000303.1:0-11083 GCA_039935235.1 Caulobacteraceae bacterium | reverse complement strand
GTCGGCGTCGAGCCGGACCTTTCAACCTGGGGCAAGTGCATCGCCAACGGCCATCCGATCTCGGCCCTTCTGGGGTCGGACAAGGCCCGGCGGGCCGCGAGCGCCATCTATGTCACAGGGTCGTTCTGGTTCCAGGCGGCGCCGATGGCCGCCGCTTTGGCGACCCTCGAACGCATCCGCGAAACGAATTATCTCGAACATATCGTCGCCCTGGGAACCCGCCTGCGCGAGGGTCTCGACGAACGGGCCGCGGCGGCGGGACTCGGCCTGCGCCAGTCCGGGCCGGTCACCATGCCGCTGTTCCTGTTCGACGATGATCCCGATCTGCGGAAGGGATTCTTCTTCGGGCGCGAGATGCTTCGCCGGGGAATCTATGTCCATCCGTGGCACAATATGTTCCTCTGCGCGGCGATGTCGACCGACGACATCGACCAGGCGCTCGACGCCGCCGAGGTGGCGTTGGGCCTGTTGAAGAGCCGCGCGGGCCAGCTCGAACCGGTTGAAAAGATGAGTTTCCTGACGCGCTAGCAATGGCCGACTCAGCCTTTCGCACCGGCCCGTGTGGTCGGAGGCGAGGCTGCGGGGTCTTCGGGCCACCGGTGCTTTGGATAGCGGCCGCGCATAGCCTTGCGCACCTCCCTCCACGAACCGCACCAGAAGGCCGGAACGTCGCGCGTAAGCTGGATCGGTCGCCGCGCGGGCGAAAGCAGGGCCACCGTCAAGGGGCGACCTCCGACCGCGGGGTGGACTTTCAGACCAAAGATCTCCTGAACGCGAATGTCGATGCGCGGTCCGCCGTCGGCCTCGTAGTCGATCGCCACGGCGCTCCCGGTCGGCGCGATCCAGAAGGCCGGCGCTTCGGCCTCCAGCCGCCTGAGTTCGTCGCGGGACAGGCGGGATCGCAAGGCTCTGTCCAGGTCGCCTTCGGCGATCGACACCAGCGACCGGCGCCCGGCGACGAGGGGAAAAAGCCAGTCGCCGGCGTGGGCGATCAGCGATGATTCCGACACCGGCTCAAGCCTGAGGAAGGCCGCGCGGCTGACGAAGGCGCGCGCGTTCGCGCTCAGGGGCAGGCTGGCCAGTCCCTGAGCGCGAAACCGATCGATCAATGCCGCCGCGAGCATCTCTTGGGGTGGGTTCGGATCGAGGCGATCCTCGAGCGTCAATTCTCCCAGACGAACGAATTCACGCACCCTTGGGGCTCCTTCGGCCCCGATTTCCAGGCGCCGTTCCCGCGTGAGACAATCGCCGAACGCCGCCCGCACCTCGGCCAGGGTGAGCGGCGCGGCCAGAACGATTCGGTCCCGCGCCTCCCCTCCGGCGAGTTCGGCGATCGCGAGCCAGGGTTCGCGGGCCAGCGGGCTCGCCGGATCGACGAAGACCCCGCGGCCCCCCACAAGCTGGAAAACGCCTGGCGCCTCGCGGGCTTGGGCAATGCGCTCGGGAAACGCCCGCGCGAGCATCACCCCGCGGGAGACCTTTCGACGCGGCCCCTGCGGCCCGGCGAGATCGGCCCATCGCCGGGCGAGGCGGGCCGCCTCCCGCGCGCGATCTCCGCGGTCGGCCGCGAATCGCTCCAGCCGTTCGGCGAGATCGGGAGCGGCGCCCCCGAGACCGCGCTCGCTGGCCAGCACGGCGATCAGGGCCGCTTCCGCCGCCTGTCCGTCTCCGGCCGCGCAAAGGATCATGTGGGCCAGGCGGGGCGGCAGCGGCAAACGCGACATCGCCCGCCCGCGGTCCGTCATGTCCCCCGTCTCATCCAGCGCCCCGAGCCGCCGAAGCAGGCCCCGCGCCTCGGTCATTCCAGCGACCGGCGGGGGGTCCAGAAAGGCCAGACCCTCTCCCGCCCGGGCGCCCCACCGCGCCACGTCGAGCGCCACGCGGGAAAGGTCGGTCTCGAGGATTTCGGGGCGGTCGAAGGCCGCGAGCCCTCGGGTCTCGGCCTCGTCCCACAAACGATAACAGACGCCAGGCGCCACCCGACCGGCGCGCCCCCGACGCTGGTCGGCCGAAGCGCGGGAAACGCGTATGGTTGCGAGTCGGGTCAAGCTGGCGGCGGTCTCGTACCGCGGAACCCGCGCCAGTCCGGCATCGATCACCACCCGAACGTCCTCGATCGTCAGGCTGGTCTGGGCGATGTCGGTGGCGATGACCACCTTGCGCCGACCGGCCGGCGAGGGGGCGATGGCGAGGTCCTGCTCGGCGCCGGTGAGGGCCCCATAGAGCGGCGCGACATCGACGTCGGCGCCCGGCCCGCTTCTTGCCAACCGGTCGGCGAGACGTCGGATTTCCCGTTGTCCGGGCAGAAAGACGAGGACGCCGCCCGTCTGATCGGCCAGGGCCCGGCGCACCGCGCGAAAGGTGTGGTCTTCGGAGTCGCGGCCGCGCCCGAGGTAGACCGTCTCCACCGGGTGGCCGCGACCGAGGCTCTCGACCACCGGCGCGTCGCCGAGCAGGCGCGAGACGGCGGCCGCGTCGAGCGTGGCCGACATGACGAGCAACCGCAGATCGGGGCGAAGGACGATTTGCGTATCGCGGGCGAAGGCGAGGCCCAGATCGCTATCGACGCCGCGCTCGTGAAACTCGTCGAACAGCACCGCGGCGACGCCTTCGAGAGCGGGATCGTCGAGAATCAGCCGGGTGAAGAGGCCGTCGGTAACCACCTCGATGCGCGTGGCGGCCGAAACCCGGGCATCGAGGCGCACGCGATAGCCGACGCGATTTCCGACCCTCTCGCCCAAGGTCGCGGCCATACGCGTGGCCGCAGCGCGGGTCGCGAGGCGACGCGGCTCGACCACGATCAGCTTGCCGCCGTTGCGCCACGGCTCGTCCAGCAGCGCCAGCGGGACCACCGTGGTCTTGCCGGCGCCCGGCGGGGCCACGAGCACCGCGCGATCGCCCTCGTTCAGGGCGGCCCTAAGCGCCGGAAGGACTGCGTGGATCGGGAGCATCGGCCAGTGGCATACAGGCCGCGCGGCCATGCGTCACGATCGGCCCCGCGCGCCATTGCGCCCGCTCCCGCGGCTCTCTAACGTCCCGTGAAAATCGGCCGGCGAATAGCGGGCTGCAGGGGTGAACACGCATGACCGCCGCGATCGCGTTGCCGAGGGGCAATCGCCTCCTGATCAAGAAATCGGTGGATCAGATCCAGAGGGAGGCGGCCAGCAACAATCTGAAGCGCACCCTTGGCCCGATCAATCTGGTGTTCCTCGGCGTCGGATGCATCATCGGCGCGGGGATCTACGTGATGACCGGCAGCGCCGCGGCTCACTATGCCGGGCCGGCGGTGATGCTGTCGTTCGTGATCGCCGGCCTCGTCTGCGTTTTCGCCGGCCTGTGCTACGCGGAACTCGCCTCGACCATGCCCGTGGCCGGATCGGCGTATACCTATTCCTATACGACCCTGGGCGAGGTTTTCGCCTGGATCATGGGTTGGCTTCTCGTTCTGGAATACGGCGTCGCGGCGGCCACGGTCGCGGCGGGATGGTCCGGCAATGTGGTGAGCTTCCTCGCCAATTTCGGCGTCGTCATCCCCCCGGTGTTCACCACGTCCTTCGTCCAGGCGGCCCCGACGAGTACGGGCGTTCTCGCTTTCACCATTGGGCACGGACTGAACCTCATCGCGGCCCTCGGCATTGTCGGAGTGACCTCGCTCCTTGTGCTGGGCATCTCCGAATCCGCCTCGGTCAACAACGTCATCGTGGTGATCAAGGTCGGGGTCCTGGTCGTGTTCGTCGCCTTCGGCTTTTCCTACATCAACGTCGCCAACTGGCACCCCTTCATTCCGAAGAACGAGGGCGGCTTCACCTATGGCGTGCCCGGCATCTTCCGCGCCGCCTCAGTGATCTTCTTCGCCTATGTGGGATTCGAGGCGGTCTCGACCGCCGCCGGCGAGGCGAAAAATCCCCAGCGCGACATGCCGGTCGGCATCCTGGGATCGCTGGTGATCTGCACCGTGCTCTACATGCTGGTGGCGGCCGTCCTGACCGGCGTGGTCCCCTTCCGTCAGCTGGGCGTGCCCGCGCCCATCGCCCTGGCCGTCGATCGAATCGGGGTGCCGTGGATATCGATGCTGATCAAAATCGGCGCGATCGCCGGCCTCACCTCGGTGATGCTCATCCTCACCTACGGCCAGTCGCGGGTGTTTTACGCCATGGCGCGGGACGGATTGCTGCCGCGCATGTTCTCGACCCTTCACCCGCGGTTTCGCACCCCGTGGATCGGCACCATCATCCTTGGCATCCTCATCGCCATCGCCTCCTCGCTGTTGCCGATCGAGATCCTCGGCGACCTCGTGAGCCTCGGCACCGCCTGCGCCTTCGCCATCGTCTGCATCAGCGTTCTGTGGCTGCGCCGGACGCGACCGGATCTGGTGCGTCCGTTCCGCGCGCCGGGCGGCTGGCTGGTCCCCGTGCTCGGTATCGTCGGCTCGATGATCATGGCCGGTCCCCTGATCATCGATCTGGTGATCAAGGCCGGTCACGGCGATCCGATTCCGGCGATCATCCTTCTGAGCTACATCGCCCTGGGTGCGATCATCTACATCGGCTACGGGCTGTCCCATTCGCGCCTCGCCAAGGGGTTGGACGTGATCGAGGACGATTCGCATCCCACGCCGCTCGAGGCGTTCGGCGTCGGCATCGGGGACGACCGGATCGATCGCTGACCAGAGGCAGCAGCGCGGCGCTTTGCGTTTTCCGCGCGGCCGCACCATCTGTTCGCGTAGCTATTCCAAAGGGTCGCGGATATTCCATGACAGAGGACGGGCCGCCCATCCGGGCGCTGGTGGTTCCGGTCACCCCCTTGCAGCAGAACTGCACGATCGTGTGGTGCGCGCGCACGAAAAAGGCGGCGGTCATCGATCCGGGCGGCGAGGTCCCCCGCCTGCTCGGAGTGATTGGCGACCACGGCCTGACGGTCGAGAAGATATGGATCACCCACGGTCACCTCGACCACGCCGGCGGCGCCGCGGCGCTGAAGGACGCCACCGGCGCGCCGATCGAAGGCCCTCACCTGGCCGACCAGTTCTGGATCGACGACATCGGCACGAGTGCGGCAAGATGGGGAATGCCCGACGCTCGGGCGTTTACCCCCGACCGGTGGCTGGGGGATGGCGACCGTGTCACTCTGGGGGACACCGCTTTCGAGGTCCGGCATTGCCCGGGCCATACGCCGGGGCATGTGATCTTTTTCAACCGCGAGGCGCGCTTCGCCCAGGTCGGTGATGTGCTTTTCGCCGGTTCGATCGGCCGCACCGATTTTCCGCGCGGGAACCATAGCGATCTGATCGCCTCGATCACCGGCAAGCTCTGGCCGCTCGGCGACGATGTGACCTTCGTCCCCGGCCACAACCAGATCTCGACCTTCGGCGCGGAACGGCGGACCAACCCCTATGTCTCCGACCAGGCGTTGAAGGTCGCCCAATTCCTAGTGGCCGAGCAACCCTGACAGAATGTTGATGCCCAGGGCCAGGACCGCGGTGTTGTAGAAAAACGAGGTGATCGCGTGGGCGGTGACCAGGTTGCGCAACGGCGTACTCTGGACGCCGGGATCGGACACCTGGGCCGTCGCCCCGACACACACCGCCAGATACGCGAAGTCGAGGTAGGTCCGCGGGGGGTCCCCGGGAAACACGAAACCGGCCCTGTCGCCGGCCGTGGCCACCACCTGAAAATGACGATGCGCGTAGTGGATGACGAAGATCGTCTGGAGCAGGAACCACGAGCTCACCAGGGTGAGAGCGGCCAAACCCATCGACAGCGAACGCATCCCGGCGGACTCCCCCTTGACCGAGAGCAGGGCGGCGACGATCCCGGCCAGGGAGGCGGCGATAGCCGCGCCGACCAAGAGGCTGATGATCCCCCGCGTCTCGTCCCGCCGCGCGGCATGGTCGCGCACGGAGGATTCTCCCGCGCGGAGAAAGAGGGTCCATGTCAGCGCCAAAAAGGCGACGGCGCCTGTGTTCCATCCAATCAGTCCCCGCGCCGGAACTGGCAAGGGAAACGCCGTCAGGACGAGCCAAGTCGCCCCGCCGATGGCGACGCCGGCCGCGAGCCGCCAATGGTTGGCCAGCATGAGCACTCTCCAGGGATTGGCGGCGACGTTTACGGCGCCGCGCGGCAACTAGAGCGCCGCTGGTTAGTTAACAAGTCGGATGAAGCCTTGGAAGGCGCCCGGTTCGGCCTTCCGCACGTGAGGAACTCGAGGATATGCAGCCCACCAACGAAGACGGCCGTCGGCCGAGCCGACGCGGGTTCGCGGCGATGGATCCCGAGCGCCGCCGGGAGATCGCCCGGCGGGGCGGCGCGAGCGTCCCCAGCGAAAAACGCAGCTTCGCCCAGAACCGCGATCTCGCGGCGGACGCCGGCCGCAAGGGAGGCGCCGCCTCACGCGGCGGAGGCCGCCGTCCGACCCAGCCCAACTGAACCGCCGTCGGCGACGCCGGCGGCCTCGTTCAATCGGCCGCCTCGAGGGTCTTCAGGAGGAAGACCGCGAACTTGGGGGCGGTGCTCGTCCAGACGTTCGTCACCTTCCAGCCGGCGCGGGCGGCGAGGTCGGCAAAGCGCTCCTCGCTGAACTTGTACGAATTTTCCGTGTGGATCGTTTCGCCGCGCACGAACGAGAAGGTTTCGCCTGCGGCCCGTACTGTTTGGCTGCGGCGGGCCTCGAGGTGCATTTCCATTCGGCTCTCGGCCGAATTCCACACCGCCCTGTGGGCAAAGGACCCCAGGTCGAAGTCGCCTTCGAGCTCCCGGTTTATACGGGCGAGCAGATTGACGTTGAACGCGGCCGTGACGCCTTGCGCATCGTCATAGGCCGCGACGAGCGTCTCGGGATCTTTTGCCAGATCCACCCCGACGATGAACAGCCCGTCGCGGCCCACCGCCTGGGCGACGCGGCGCATCAGGACCACGGCGTCGTCGGGGGCGAAATTGCCGATGGTGGATCCCGGGAAAAAGGCCACGCGCGGGCTTCGCGCGGGTTCGTCGGCCAAGCCGTCGGGGTGGGTAAAGTCGGCTACCACCGGCGTTACGCGAAGCCCCGGATAGTCCCGTCCGATGGCCGCGACGGCTTCGCTCAGGGCGGAGGCGCTGATGTCTATGGGCGCATAGGCGGCGATCTGCGGCGCGGCGTCGAGGATGAGGCGGGTCTTGAGGCTGGCTCCGCTGCCCAGTTCGACGAGGGTCGCGCCGGCGGGAATCCGCGCGGCGATCTCAGGCGCCACCCGCCCGAGAATCGCGCTCTCCTGGCGGGTGGGATAATATTCAGGAAGCGCGCAGATGGCCTCGAAGAGCTCCGATCCACGGGCATCGTAGAACCACTTGGCCGAGAGCGTCTTGCGCGCGGCGGAAAGGCCGGCCACGACCTCCGCGCGAAACCGGTGCGCCGCGTCCGGCTCCGGCGCGTCCTGCGCCAGGCGCAGGCCCGCGAACATCCACCGCTGGTGCGGATAATAGAAGTTGCGGTAGCTTGCCCGGGAATGGCCCGGCGGGGTCACGCACGCTCCGCCCTTTAGCACCATCTGGCCGACCATGAATTTCGCATTGTACTCGCCCACGGCGCCCTTGGCCGGGGAGAAACCCGGATGCGGCGAATAGGCGCTCGTGGTCCATTGCCAGACCTCGGAATAGAGCTGATCGAGCTCGCCGGAGCGCGCGGCGGCGGCGTGCTCCCACTCGGCTTCCGTGGGCAGCCGCTTTCCCGCCCATGCCGCGAAAGCACAGGCTTCGTAGAAGCTGATGTGAACCACCGGCGCGTCGGCCTCCACCGGCCGCGGTCCGGCGAGCGTCATGCTCGACCAACCGCCTTCCCCGCGGACCCAATAGAGTGGCGCGTCCCATTGCTCGGCGCGGACCCGGGCCCAGCCGTCGGAGAGCCAGAACTCAGGTCGCCCATAGCCGTCGTCGGCCATGAAGGCGAGCCACTCGCCGTTGGTCACCAGCCGGCTGCACAGCCGGAACGGGTGCAGGAGCGCGTCGTGACTCGGCGTCTCGTTGTCGAAGGCGAAGGGACCCGAGGCGTGGCCGAGAGACGCGACACCCCCCTCGAAGCTCAGCCACTCACACGGGCGCGGTGCGGGCGCCGGTCGCGGTGCGGGCGATCGCCACGCCGGTTGCAAGGGCGACTGGGCAAAGAGGTGGAGGATGTCCATCAGGATCAGTTCCTGATGTTGTTCCTCGTGCGCAAGGCCGAGGCGGGCGAGATCGGCCACGGGCGCGCTCGTCGTCGCGGCCAGCAGCCGCTCCATCGCAGCGTCGACATGGCGCCGATAGGCGACGATCTCCGTCAGCGACGGACGCGTCAGCAGCCCGCGGGCCGGCCGGGGATGCCGAGCGCCGACAGCCTCGTAGTAGGAGTTGAACAGATAGCCGTAGAGAGGGTCGAAGGGGATGTATCCAAGCTGGTGGGGGACGAGCAGGAAGGTTTCGAAAAACCAGGTCGTGTGAGCCACGTGCCATTTCGTCGGACTTGCGTCGGGCATGGACTGGGCGAGCTGGTCCTCGGCCGAGAGCGGCGCCGCCAGGTCGAGGGTGCGCCCGCGCACCTCTCGAAATCGGTGGGCGAGCGCATTGACGTTGGCCGGGCCGCGGGCCGGTTTTTCCTGCACCGGCGCGGGCGCGGGGGCGGGGGCGGGGGCGTCGTCCAATGGCGCCATGATCACTTTTCCCTGCGCAGGCCGACTGAACTATGTGGGTGTGGCGGCCCCGGTCGCAATGGCGATGAACGCCCGGCGCCCCGCCCGGTTGCCTCGCGCGGTCACGGAATGAGCAGCACCCGCCCGACCGCCTTGCGACTCTCGATCCAGGCGTGGGCCTCCGCGGCTTGGGAGAGCGGGAAGGTCCGGTCGATCAAGACCTTCAGCTCGCCTCGCGCCGCCTCGTCGATCAGGCGCTGGATGTTGTCGTGGATCCGGTTGGTGGCGATCTCCGCGCCGAGAAAAACTCCGGTCAACGACCGGTTTCCCCCCATCATCGAGGAGACATCGACGGTCATCGGCTCTCGTCCCGCGGCGCCCACCATCGACACCCGCCCACGATAGGCCAGCGACAGGATCGAACCTTGCAAGGTCGCCCCGCCCACGGGATCGACGACGAGGTTGACGCCTTTGTTGTTCGTCAGCCTCATCACCGAGGCGACAACATCGGCCGTTTTGTAGTTGATCCCGTGATCGAGGCCGAGCCGGCGAAGCCGCTCGAGACGCTCATCGCTCGAGGCGGTCGCCAACACCGTCGCGCCGGCGCGTTTGGCGAGCTGGATCGCCGCGACCCCCACCCCGCTCGCGCCCGCCTGGATCAGCACCGTTTCCCCCGCCTTGAGCCGTCCAAATTCGAAGAGGCATTCGTCCGCCGTGCCGAACGTCACCGGCATCACCGCGGCGGCCTTGACGTCGAACCCCGCCGGAACCACCCAGGCATTGCGCGCCGGAACCGCGCGCAGCGCGGCGTGGGAGCCGAAGGCGTCCGTTGTCGCCACCTTCTGACCGATCTTGAGGTTGGTCACCTCCGCGCCGACCTCGACGATCTCCCCCGCCGCCTGATAGCCGACGATGTGCGGCGAGGAGGCCAAGGCCCCGCGCGAGCGATTGAGAGTATCCCCGCCCTCGATGCTGACCGCCTCGACCCGGATGACGATCCCCTTGGGATGGCAGACGGGGTCCGGGACGTCCTCGTATCTCAGAACGCCGGGATCACCGTTCTCGTAATAGACCGCCGCTTTCATGTGAGGGACTCCCATCGCGCTTTTCAAACATGCGTTCGACTGTCATGCCGCGTGGCGTCCCACAAGGAAAGGCGGATTTGTCATGGCTTCCTCCCGCACCGCCTATGTCGCGTTTGCCACGCCCGCCCCGGACGGCCTCACCGTGGCCGGTCGACTCGACCTTCCGCCCGTCGCGCCCCCCGGACCGGCGGTTTTGATCTGCCACGGATCGGACGGCGTCGACGGACGCGGGGCATTTTACGCCGACGCGTTGAACGTGGCGGGATTGGCGACGCTGGAAATCGACATGTGGGCGGCCCGCGGTTCCGCCCGAGGCGCGGCCGCCCGT
Organism: Caulobacteraceae bacterium; assembly: GCA_039935235.1. Lineage (GTDB taxonomy): Bacteria > Pseudomonadota > Alphaproteobacteria > Caulobacterales > Caulobacteraceae > Acaudatibacter. The sequence continues at coordinate 1,035 of JBDTKQ010000303.1, read as the reverse complement.
CCGGGCTCGCCTCTCGAAACTCTCCCCGACGCCTTCGCCGCCCTCGCCTTTCTCTCCGCCCAGCCGGAAATCGATCCGGCGCGGATCGGTATCCTCGGCTTCTCGTGGGGTGGAGTGGTCAGTCTGATGAGCGCGACGCGGCGGTGCGCCGATGCGCACGGCCATGCCGGCCCCCGCTTCGCCGCCCACGCCGCCAACTATCCCGTGTGCTGGGCGTACGGACGCGCGCGCGGCCTCGATCTGACGGACCTCACCGGCGCTCCGGTTCTCCTGCAGGTCGGCGACAACGACGGCTACGACGAGCCCGACGCCGGCGCCCAACTCCTCGCGCGCCTGCATGCCCACGACGCCGCGCTCATCGAATTGGTGACCCACAAAGGCGCCGGCCACGGCTTCGACCGCGATCTTCCCGCCCAGACCATCAACGATCCCTTCTCCCACGGCGGCAAGGGAGGCGCCGTGGAAATGCGTTTCAACCGCAAGGCGGCCGAGGAGGCGCGGGGGAATGTGGTGCGGTTCTTCACGACCCGCCTGTAGCCTTGTTCATCGCGGCTGCCGGGTGCGCCCGCCGCTCGCGCGGTCGCCGGGGGCGCACGCCCGTGAGGAGCCAATTGCCGCGACGGCAGCCGAGGGAACAATTCGTCAGTAAGCCACCCAGGCAAACACTCGAAACGTGTTGTTGTCGCTGGCGTTGGCCCCGGCGCCGTCGAAGTCGTTCCGGGCGCCGGCGAACGTTCTGTAGAGCGTGTACTGCGCCCCGACGCGAAGGTTGAAGCGGGGGCCCAGCGGCGAGCCTCGGCCGCCGAAGGGCGTGCCGTCGACCTGGAACAGCAGGCCCGAGGTATTGGGGGTAAAGGTGCGATCTCCGGCGTAGAGCAGGGTGTCGGCCGACCCCCATGTGTCGAACAGCCCAACCTTCACGCCGACATCGTTCCGCCAATAGTAGGAGGCGTCCATCCGCGCTTCCTCCAGCCGGTTGCGGCCGTTCTGGGCGAGGCCCAGGATCCGGGAAGCGTAAAGGCTCTGTTGCTCATG
>JBDTKQ010000302.1:0-5914 GCA_039935235.1 Caulobacteraceae bacterium | reverse complement strand
TGATCTTCGTGGTGGCGTGCACCGCCCTCTTCGGCCCGATCGCCGTGGCGCTCGTCGAGCTCTTTCCCACGCGGATTCGCTACACCGCCCTGTCCTTGCCCTACCACATCGGCACCGGCTGGGTGGGAGGCTTCGTGCCGGTGACCGCCTTCGCCATCGTCACCGCCACGGGGAATATCTATTCGGGCCTGTGGTATCCGGCGATCTTCACCGCCATCAGCGTCGTCACCCTGCCGTTTCTTCTGCCCGAGACGCGCGGCCGCCCGATCGACTGACTATTGTCGCGCCCGCCGCGCCACCGCCCGGCGGCTCGCCCGGTCCGAAACGATGACGGCGGCGATGGCGATGGTGGCGGCGATGGCGCACAGCGCAACGGCCCTGGCCTCCCCGCCGGGAGTCTGGGTCGCCTGATAGATGGCGATGGGCAGGGTGAGGGTGTCTCCCGGGATCGCCGCCACGAAGGTGATGGTCGCGCCGAATTCGCCCAGCGCCTTGGCGAAACCGAGCACGAGGCCGGCGACGATCCCGGGAGCGGCGAGAGGAGCGGTCACGCGCAGGAAGCGCGCCACCGGTGCGGCCCCGAGGGTGCGGGCGGCCTCCTCCACCTCCGGGTCGATCGCCTCGATTGCCAGGCGCATCGGCCGCACGAGAAGGGGAAAAGCCATCACCCCCGCGGCCAGCGCCGCGCCGGTCCAGCGGAACGCGAAGACCACGCCCACCCGCTCGAGCGGGGCGCCCAACAGGCCGCGATGGCCGAGCAGGACGAGGAGCACATAGCCGCTCGCGACCGGCGGCAGCACCAGCGGCAGATGAGTGAGGGCATCGAGCAGAGCGCGCCCGGGAAAACGTCCGCGGGCCAGAGCCCAGGCCACCGCGAGGGCCGCCGGAAAGGTCGCCAGCGTCGCCACCGCGGCAACCTTCAGCGAAAGCAACACCGCCTGCAGATCGTCCGCCGTCAGCAGGCTCACGGCGGCGGCGCCGGCGAGAGACTCTGGACCGCGACGCCCATTCGCTCGAGATCCGCGGCCAGCGCCAGGTCGGCCGTCACCGCGAGCACGGCGACGAGGCGCCCGTTGCTCGCCAGAGCGCGAAGCCCCTGCGCGTCCGCCGGCTCACCGATGCGCTCCGCGTCGCGGCGGCCATGGTTGGCGAGACGAGCCTGCGCCGCCGCGCCGTGCGCCACGATCACATCGGCCACGGCGAGCGCGCGGATCGCGCGGAGCGAAAGGAGATCGGGCGTGTTGATCCCCGCGATGAAGGTCACCCGTCCCATCGTCTCGTCTCCGCAGTCGGCGATCGCCGCCAGGAGAAGTTTCGAGGCGTTCACGGTGTCACCCGCCGCCGCCGCCCCCGCCGCCGGGCCGTCCAGCACCGAACGCAGAAACGCGCGGCGGCGGGGAAGATCGGGCAAGGCGTCGCGCACCGCCTCGCGATGGGCGCCGAGCAAGGCGGCGACCCGCCCCGCTCCTTCGGGAATCCGCGCCTCGACTTCCGCCCGCAGCAGCGAGGCGAGCAGGGGCGAGGCCCCCGCCGTGCCGATCGCCGCCACCACCTGACCGCGGTCGACGATCGCGGGAGTGTGGAAATCCGACATCTCCGGCGCGTCCACCACATTCACCGGAACGTTCGCCGTCCGCGCCGCGCGCGCCGCCGCCGCGCGGAACGCCGGATCGAAACTGGCCACGAAGATCAGGTCGGCGCCGGCGTAGGCCGCCGGGTCGAGCGCCGCGGCGCCGTCCAGGCGCACCACCTCGGCGGGCGATCCGGCGAACAGCCGCGCCTTGACCTCCGCCGGCGCCCCGGCCCCGGCGATCACCACCCGCTTGCCGGCAAGGGGAAAGAAGGCGGGAAAGGTCTCCATCAGGGCGAGCGGGACGGGAAGGCGTGCGCTTCCATGAGAGTCACCTCCGGGACGGAGACCAAAACCGTTTCCTGCCTCCTCACCCGACGTGGGGAGGCATGGATCGCGAAGCGATCAGGGCGGGGACGCGGGAACGATCAGCTTCGCCCGGGGAATTTCAGACGTCCCCACCCGGACGGATTCGCCGCCTCGCCTTCCCCATAAAGGGGAGGGAGGAAAAACGCCAAGTCAACGATGGTGCGGTTCTCCCCGGTCGACGTCGAACAACACCCCCGGATCGTCGGTTTCCACGAGCGCGAGCGCTTGGTCCAGGTCGGCGAGCACGCGCCGCGCGCCCTCGTCGCCGGTGGCCCGCGCGAGCCTCTCGAAGAGCGACCGCGCGAACAGCACCGGGTGGCCGCGGCGGCCGTCGAACACAGGAGCGGCGGCGACCGCGCCGGCCTCCACGGCCGCCGCGAGCGCGGGCAAGACGGCGCGCGGGATCGCCGGCATGTCGCCGAGGAAGACGAAGGCGCCGGCCGCGTCGACCGGCAGGCTCGCGATCGCCGCGCGCAGGCTCGCGCCCATGCCCTCGGCGTGGTCGTGGGCGTGGACGAGGCGCAGCCGATCTTCCTCGCCTCGGCTCCTCGCCCACGCCCGCGCCGCCCCGGCCACGGCCGGATCGGCCCCGGTCACCACGCTCACCGTCCGCGCCGGCGCGGCGAAGGCGGCGCCCAGCGCGCCGTCGATCAGGCGACCGCCGCGCCATGGACTGAGGAGCTTGGCTCCCCCAAAGCGGGCCCCCGCGCCCCCGGCGAGGATCGTCGCCTCCAGCCTTCCCCCTGTCGGCACGGCCGCTTCTCCCCTATGTTCGCCGGGCGATGCCACCCTTCGACGCCCCTTCCGCGCACCCTCCGCGCACCACCGGCCCGCGCGACGGCTTTGGCCGCAGCGTGACCTATCTTCGCCTGTCGGTCACCGACCGTTGCGATCTGCGGTGCGTCTATTGCATGGCCGAGCACATGCGCTTTCTCCCCAAGGCGGAGGTTCTCAGCCTTGAGGAACTCGATCGCCTCGCCTCGGTGTTCGTCGGTATGGGGGTGCGCAAGCTGCGGTTGACCGGCGGCGAGCCGCTGGTCCGCAAGGGGTTCCTCGGTCTCGTCGAGCGCCTTTCCCGCCATCTGACCGCGGGCGCGGTGGACGAGATTGCCCTCTCCACCAACGGGACCCGCCTCGCCGATTTCGCTCCCGACCTCGCGCGTCTTGGCGTGCGGCGGGTCAATGTCTCCATGGACACCCTCGATCCGGCGCTCTTTTCCCGCCTCACCCGGGGCGGGGACCTTGGCCAGGTGCAAGGCGGGATCGACGCGGCGCGGGCCGCCGGCCTCGAGGTCAAGATCAACGCCGTGGCGCTGGGGCGCGACAACGCCGCCGAGATTCCCGCCCTGATTTCGTGGGCGCACGCCCGCGGCATGGCCATCACCCTGATCGAGACCATGCCCATGGGCGAGATCGACGCCGACCGCACCGACCAGTATCTCTCCCTCGCACGGGTGCGCCGCGACCTGGAGAGTTTCTGGACCTTGCGCGACCTGGCCATCTCCACCGGCGGCCCGGCGCGCTATGTGGAGATCGCCGAAACCGGCGGGCGCCTCGGCTTCATTACCCCACACAGCCATAATTTCTGCGAGGGGTGCAACCGGGTGCGGCTTACGTGCACCGGCACGCTCCACACCTGCCTTGGACAGGAAGACGCCACCGATTTGCGGGCGGTGCTCCGCTCCGGGGTTCCGGACGAGGCCGTCGCCGCCGCCATCCGCGCCGGAATCGCCGCCAAGCCCAAGGGTCACGATTTCCACATCGGCCGCGCCGGCCCGGCGGTCTCGCGCCACATGTCGACGACCGGCGGCTGAGCGAGGGGTCATGGCGCGCGTCCTCCTCTTCGGCCCCTTGAGCGATCTCGCCGGCTGGCGCGAGCGGACTTTCGCGCCGGCCCCCGCCACCCTTTCGCAACTGAAGGCCATGATCGCGCGGGCGGATCGCGCTCTGGGCGCCGCCATCGACGCTCCGGGCGTACGAGCGGCGGTGGACCGCGAACTGGTTGCCGGCGACATCGGCCTCGCCGACGGGGCGGAGGTCGCCTTTCTGCCGCCGATGAGCGGCGGATGATCCGGCTCACCGAGCTTCCCTTCGATCCGGGCGCGGAGCTCACCCGCTTTTGCGCCGGGCGCACGGCGAGCGGCGCGATCGCCAGCTTCGTCGGCCTCGCCCGGGACGCGGGCGGCGGTGCGACCGCCCTTGAGCTCGAAGCCTGGCCCGGTTTCACCGAAGCGCGGATCGGGGCGATCGCCGAGGCGGCGCGGGTGCGGTTCGCACTTCACGATCTGGTCATCGTTCACCGCACGGGGGCCGTCGCGCCGGGCGAGGCCATCGTCCTGGTCCTGACCGCCGCCGCCCATCGCCGCGAGGCGTTCGAGGCCTGCGATCACTTGATGGACTATCTGAAGTCTCGCGCACCCTTCTGGAAGAAGGAACACGGTCCCGCCGGCCCCCGCTGGGTCGAACCCACCGCCCGCGATCTGACCGACGCCGCAAGGTGGGACTGAACCTCCCTCGGAGCGCGGGCGCCCGCCCGCCCTCCGCAACGCCAATGAGAGCGGGCGGGACGCCCGCCCTTCACGCAAGGAAAGCCCATGACCCTTACTCCCGGCGGCCGCGTTGACGAGGGGGCGCGGCTCACACCGGTCCGCGTGGCGGTGCTGACCATCTCCGACACCCGTGACGAAGAGAGCGACACCTCCGGGCATCTGCTCGCGGAACGGGTGGCGGCCGCCGGTCATATGGTCGCGGGGCGGGCGATCGTCGCCGACGACGTTGAGGCCATACGTATCCGGATCAAGGCCTGGACGCTATCCGGCGCCGTGGACGCCATCGTCACCACCGGCGGCACGGGCCTGACCGGCCGCGACGTCACGCCCGAGGCGGTCGAGCCGCTGTTCGACAAGGCGATCGACGGCTTCTCGACGGTCTTCCACCTCGTCAGCTACCAGTCCGTGGGGCTCTCCACCCTGCAGTCGCGGGCCTTGGCCGGGATCGTCGACGGAGTGTTCGTCTTCTGCCTGCCGGGGTCCAACGGCGCGGTCCGCGACGGCTGGGACAAGGTCATCGCCGCCCAGCTCGACAGCCGCCATCGCCCCTGCAACATGGTCGAACTGATGCCTCGGCTCCTCGAAAGGTGAGCGGCCTCACCCATATCGACGCGGAGGGCCGCGCGCGGATGGTCGATGTCTCGGCCAAGCCGGCGTCGGCGCGCGAGGCGGTGGCCTCGGGGCGGATCCGCATGGCGGCCGAAACCCTCGCGCTCGCCGTCAGTGGCGCCGGTCGCAAGGGCGATGTCCGCGCCGTCGCCGAGATCGCCGGGGTGATGGCGGCAAAGCGCGCAAGCGACCTCATTCCCCTGTGCCACCCTCTGGCGCTCAGCCACGCCGAGGTGACCGTCACGCCCGGCGACGGCGCCCTGGAGGTCACCGCCACCGTGCGCACGACCGGACCCACCGGGGTGGAGATGGAGGCCCTCACCGCCGTCTCGGTCGCCTTGCTGACCCTCTATGACATGCTGAAAGCCGCCGACCGCGGCATGGTCATAGAGGCCGTGCGGGTACAGGCGAAGAGCGGCGGAGCGTCGGGCGACTGGCGGGCGCGATGAGGATCGTCGGCGAGAGCGCGGCCGGTCACGGCCATGGCGCCGCCGTCGGACCGGGCGAGGCGGTGCGCATCTTCACCGGCGCGCCGGTTCCGGCCGGGGCCGACACCGTCATCGTTCAGGAGGATGCCCGTCGGGAGCAGGAACGGGTGAGCGTTCCGATGGCGGGCGATCCGCGCCATGTCCGCCCCGTCGGTCAGGATTTCCGCGCCGGCGACATCCTCCTGCGGCGCGGAGCGCGCCTCGATCCGTGGCGCCTGTCGCTGGCGGCGGCGGCGGGTCGCGGGCGCCTCGCGGTCGCGCGCCGCCCGCGCGTGGCCGTCCTGTCCACCGGCGCGGAGGTGGTCGCCCCCGGCGCCGCGCCCGGCCCG
>JBDTKQ010000301.1:0-4066 GCA_039935235.1 Caulobacteraceae bacterium | reverse complement strand
CCGGCGTTCATAGCGAAGGCGTGGTGGAACTCCTTGAACAGTTCGGTGTCCATCTCCCCCACCGTCGGGCGGACGAAGGCGACCCGCCAGACGAGGTAGGGCCGGTTGGCGAGGTCGATGGCGCAGCGCGTGAGGGTCTCGTCCATGGGGATATAGGCGTGGCCGAAGCGGCGGATGCCGCGAAAACCGTCCAGCGCCTCGCGCACCGCCTGGCCAAGGACGATGCCGGTGTCCTCCACCGTGTGATGCATGTCGATGTGCAGGTCGCCCACGGTCTCCACCTCCATGTCGAAGCCGCCGTGGCGCGCGAAGCTCTCCAGCATGTGATCGAAGAAACCGATCCCCGTGGCGACGGTGGATCTGCCCGTTCCGTCCAGATCGAGGCGCACGCGGATCCGGGTCTCTTTTGTGTCGCGGCGGACCTCGGCGGTTCTGGCCATGGCGGTCACAGCCCGCGCTCCGCGGCCAGGGCGGCCAGCGACACGGCCGGGCGCGGGCCGTAGTGGGCGATGACCTCGGCCGCGGCCATCGAGCCCAGCCTGCCGCAGACGTCCATCGGTTTGTCGCGGGCCAGACCGAAGAGGAAGCCGGCGGCGTACTGGTCGCCCGCCCCGGTGGTGTCCACGACCCTGGCCACCGGCTCGGCGGCGACCACGTATTCGGCGCCGTCGGCGGAAACGACCGAGCCCTTCGCGCCGCGGGTGATGGCGGCGATCCGGGTGCGGTCGCGCAACGCCCGCGTCGCCGCTGAAAAGTCGGTCTCGAAGAGGGCCGTGACCTCCGCCTCGTTGGCGAAGACGATGTCGACGTGGGAATCGATGAAGGCGAGGAGAGCGTCGCGGTGGCGCTCGACCACGAAGGGATCGGACAGGGTGATGGCGATCGCCCGTCCCGCCCCCCGGGCGATGGCGGCGGCCTTGGCGAAGGCCGCCCGCGCCTTGACCGGATCGAACAGCCAGCCCTCCAGATAGAGGGTCGCCGCCCCCTCGATCAGTGCGGGGTCGACGTCGCTTTCGTCCAGCGCGACGCAGGCGCCCAGAAATGTGCTCATGGTCCGCTCGCCGTCGGGGGTGACATTGACCAGGCAGCGGGCGGTGGCGGCGCCGCCGACCAGCGGCGCGGTTGAGAAATGGGCGCCCATGGCGCGCATGTCGTGGGCGAAGATCTCGCCCAGCGAATCGGCCGCCACCTTGCCGATATAGGCCGCCCGCCCGCCGAGGCTGGCGACGCCGGCGACGGTGTTGCCGGCCCCGCCGCCGGAGGCCTCGATCCCCGCGGCCATGCGCGCATAGAGGGCGTGCGCCCGCGCCTCGTCGATCAGGGTCATGGTCCCCTTGGCGAGGGCCTCGGCCACGAGGAAGGCCTCGCTCGCCGGGGCGATCACATCGACGATGGCGTTGCCGATGGCGGCGACGTCGCGGGCGGTGGCCATGAACTCTCCTGACGGGCGGTGAACGGCGTTCCCTAAGGCGCCGCGCGCCGTCTGACGAGGCCCCGGCCTTTTGTCACACGCCGACGAACAGCGCCCGGGAGGGGCAAAGGTCGGCGACGAGGCAGTCGCCGCATTTGGGTTTGCGGGCGACGCACACATAGCGGCCGTGAAGGATCAGCCAGTGGTGGGCCCGCGTGCGGCGGTCGGCCGGAACCACGCGCATCAGGTCCGCCTCGACCAGGGTGGGAGTCTTGCCGGCCGAGAGCCTCAGCCGGTGGGCGACGCGAAAGACGTGGGTGTCCACCGCGATCGCCGCCGCCGCGCCCAGCTCGTTGAGCACCACGCCGGCGGTCTTGCGCCCGACGCCGGGCAGCGCCTCCAAAGCCTCGCGCGTCAGCGGAACCTCGCCGGCATGGCGCTCCACGAGGATGGCCGAGAGGGCGGCGACATTGCGCGCCTTGCCGCGGAACAGGCCGATGGAGGCGATGAACGGCTCGATCCCCGCCGCCCCGAGGGCCGCCATCTCCTCCGGGGTTCCGGCGCGGGCGAAAAGCGGCCCGGTCGCGGCATTGACCGACCTGTCGGTCGCCTGTGCGGAGAGGACAACCGACACCAGCAGCGTGAAGGGCGAGGCATGGACGAGCTCGGTGCGCGGCTCGGGCGTCGCCGCCGCGAACCGGTCGAAGATCTCGCCGATGCGCCGGCGTTCGGCGGGGGATGGGGCGCGGGCCATGGACGCACCATGCCCCGCGCCGGGCGATCTCGCCAAGGGGCGGGCGGGCGCCTATGGTCGGGCGGCCATGGACGAGCTGCTCTACATGGACGCGGTGATCACGCCGCACCGCTCGCTCTCGCCGCGCGGGTTCGTGATCCTGATCGGCGTGATGACCGCGATCAATGTCGCGTGCGCCCTGTTGTTTCTGGCCATGGGCGCGGCGCCGGTGCCGCTCTTTCTTTGCCTCGACCTCGCCGCTGTGATCGCCGCCTTCGCCGTCTCCAACCGCGCGGGGCGCCGGAGCGAGCGGGTGCAGGTCAGCGCCGGGGAGGTGCGAGTGGTGCTGGAATCCCGCGCCGGCGCGCGCGTCGTGTGGCGCTCGCCCACCGCCTTCACCCGCGTCGCCCTGGTCGGCGATCCGGAGGCCGACACCGATCTGCTCCTGCGCCTCTCCGACCGCGCCGTCCCGGTGGCCCGAGCCCTCAGCCGCCCCGAGCGCGCCGCCTTCGCCCGGGCGCTGGAAGCGGCGATCGGCCGGGCGCGGGCGGGGGTCATTTGACGAACCGCATAACCAGCAATTCGTCATTCCGGATACGTCGCTTCCGCTTCGCTCCGCGCCGTTCCGGGATGACGGTTTAAAGGATGAAGCGCGAGAGATCGGCGTTGCGCGAGAGTTCGCCCACGCGGGCGCGGACGTAGGCCCCGTCGACGGTGACCGTCTCGCCATTGCGGTCGGCGGCGGTGAAGCTGATCTCCTCGACCACTTTTTCGAGTACGGTCTGCAGGCGCCGCGCGCCGATGTTCTCCAGCGCCCCGTTGACCGCCTCGGCGGCGTCGGCGAGGGCGTCGATGGCGTCTTCGGTGACCTCGAGGGTCACCCCCTCGGTGGCCAGAAGCGCCTGGTGCTGGCGCACGAGATTGGCTTCGGGGTCGGTGAGGATGCGGCGAAGATCGTCGCGGGTCAGCGCCTTCAGCTCGACCCGGATCGGCAGGCGCCCCTGAAGTTCGGGGAGAAGGTCCGACGGCTTGGCCACATGGAAAGCGCCCGAGGCGATGAAGAGGACGTGGTCGGTCCGCGCCGGCCCGTATTTGGTCGAGACGGTGGTTCCCTCGATCAGGGGCAAAAGATCGCGCTGCACCCCCTCGCGGGAGATCTCCGCGGCGCCGCGCTCGCCGCGGGCGGTGGCGACCTTGTCGATCTCGTCGATGAACACGATGCCTGCGTTTTCCGCCAGATCGATGGCCTCGCGGGTGAGGGAGTCCTGATCGAGAAGCTTGTCGCCCTCCTCGGCGGCCAGGGGGGCAAAGGCGGCCTTCACCGTCGTCTTGTGGGTCTTGGTGCGGCCACCGAAGGCCTTGCCCACGATGTCGGAGATGTTCATCACGCTCATCGAGGCGCCCGGCTGGCCGGGAATGTCGAACCCCGCCAGAGGCGAGGCGGACTCGGCGAGGGTCAGCTCCACTTCCTTGTCGTCCAGTTCTCCGGCGCGCAGCTTCTTGCGGAAGGCCTCGCGCGTCGCCGGCCCGGCGCCGGGGCCGACGAGGGCGTCGAGCAGGCGCTCCTCGGCGGCCAGATCGGCCTTGGCCGTCACCCCCGCGCGACGCCGCTCGCGGACCATGGCCAGGGCGATCTCGACCAGGTCGCGCATGATCTGGTCGACATCGCGGCCCACGTAGCCGACCTCGGTGAACTTGGTCGCCTCGACCTTGAGGAAGGGGGCCTGCGCCAGCCTGGCGAGGCGCCGGGCGATCTCGGTCTTGCCCACCCCGGTGGGGCCGATCATCAGGATGTTCTTGGGCGTCACCTCGTCGGCGAGGTCGGCGGGCAGGCGTTGCCGCCGCCAGCGGTTGCGCAAGGCCACGGCCACCGCCCGCTTGGCCTCAGCATGGCCGACCACGAACCGGTCGAGTTCGGAGAC
>JBDTKQ010000300.1:0-11360 GCA_039935235.1 Caulobacteraceae bacterium | reverse complement strand
TGCGGCCTGTTCGACGAGACCGGCGAGGACATTGATCCCGATGGAGAAATTGCCGGACTTGACGATGGCGATGCGCGCGCCGGCAGCAGATATCGCCGCCGCCTCGTCGGCGGAAAAGCCGGTCGAGCCGATGACCATGGCCGGTCCCCCCAGCACCGCCGCCCGCGTCGCCAGGGCCGCCGAGGCCGCGCCGCTGGTGAAATCGACAATCACGTCGCAGGCCGCCAACGCCGCCTCGGCCGTGACGAAGCTGTCCTCCCCCGCGCCAAGGCGGCCGAACCGGGCGGCGATCTCGAGCCCTTCGGCTTGCGACGCCGCCGCCGCGAGCGCCCGGCCCATGCGCCCCGACGCTCCGGCGATCCCGACCCTGACCGCCCGACCCGCCTGGCCCCCAACTGGTGTCATCGAGCCCGCCTCGGTTGTCGCGGGAAGGCCGCGCCGCTAGGGTGCGCTCCCCTTCGTACCGCTGGCGCCCGGGCCTCGCCCGCCGCGCCATGCCTGGACGCATAGACCTCATGAGCGAGCCCGAGACCAGCACCTTCACCGACGAGGAGGCGCTTGCGTTCCACAAATATCCCACGCCCGGGAAGATCGCGGTGGTTCCGACAAAGCCGATGGCGACCCAGCGGGACTTGTCGCTCGCCTATTCGCCGGGGGTGGCCGTGCCGGTCTTGGCGATCGCCGCCGACCCGGATCTTGCCTACGACTATACCGCCAAGGGAAACCTCGTGGCGGTGATCTCCAACGGGACCGCCATCCTTGGGCTGGGCGATCTGGGCGCCCTGGCGGCCAAGCCGGTCATGGAGGGCAAGTCGGTGCTGTTCAAGCGCTTCGCCGACGTTGACAGCGTCGATATCGAGGTGACCGCGAAGGACCCCGACGAGATCATCACGGTGGTCAAGAATATCGGCGTCACCTTCGGCGGCATCAATCTGGAAGACATCAAGAGTCCCGAGTGCTTCCGCATCGAGACCGAGCTTCAGGAGCTCCTCGACATCCCGGTGTTCCACGACGATCAGCACGGCACCGCCATCATCTCCGCCGCCGGCCTGATCAATGCCTGCGCCATCACCGGCCGGAGGCTGGAGGACGCGAAACTGGTGCTGTGCGGCGCCGGCGCGGCGGGAATCGCCTCGCTCGAACTGGTGAAAGCCATGGGCGTGCGGCCGGAAAACTGCATCGCGGTGGACAATACCGGAGTCATCTGGCGCGGCCGCCCAACGGGGATGAACCAGTGGAAGTCGGCCCACGCGGTGGACACCGACGCCCGCACCCTCGCCGACGCCATGAAGGGCGCGGACATCTTCCTCGGGCTTTCCGCCAAGGGGGCGGTGACGGCGGCCATGGTCGAGACCATGGCCGCGCGGCCGATCATCTTCGCCATGGCCAATCCCGATCCGGAGATCACCCCGCAAGAGGTCTACGCCGTGCGCCCCGACGCCATCGTCGCCACCGGGCGCTCGGATTTTCCGAATCAGGTGAACAACGTGCTGGGCTTCCCGTACATCTTCCGCGGGGCACTCGACGTGCGGGCGCGGCGGGTCAACCTCGAGATGAAGATCGCCTGCGCCAGGGCGCTGGCGGCGCTGGCGCGAGAAGACGTGCCCGACGAGGTGGCGGCGGCCTACCACGGCATGCATCTCAAGTTCGGCCCGCAGTACATCATCCCAACTCCGTTCGATCCAAGACTCATCCACTACATCCCGCCGTTCGTCGCCCAGGCTGCGATGGACAGTGGCGTGGCCCGGCGGCCCATCGCCGACATGGCCGCCTATCGCGACAGCCTCGCCCGGCGGCTCGACCCGACGGCCGGGTTCCTCCAGAAGATCTCCGGCGCCGTGCAGTCGGGGCCGGTCAAGCGGATCGTCTTCGCCGAGGGCGAGGAGCCGGCCGTGATCCGCGCCGCCCATGCCTTTCAGGCGCAGGGTTTCGGCCGCGCGGTGCTGGTCGGGCGCGAGGAACTGGTGGCGCGAAACATGGCCATGGTGGGCCTCGATCCGAACGAGGCGCGCCTCGAGGTGATCAACGCTCGCGTCTCCAGCCAGAACGAGGACTTCGTCGACCGGCTCTATGAGAGGCTGCGACGTCACGGCTATCTTCGCCGCGACGTGGCGCGCCTGATCAATCAGGATCGCAACTCCTTCGCCGCCTCGATGGTCGCGCATGGCCATGCCGACGGTATGGTGACCGGGGTCACGCGCAATTTCGACCAGGTTCTGGAAGAGGTGCGGCGGGTGATCGATCCGGCGCCCGGCGGGCGGGTCATGGGCATGTCGATCGTTCTGGCCAAACACCACACCCTGTTCGTCGCCGACACCAATGTCACCGAGATGCCCGAGGCGGAGGATCTGGTGGAGATCGCCTGCGAGGCGGCGCGGACCGTGCGCCGCCTGGGGTTCACCCCGCGCCTCGCCTTCATGTCGTATTCGGCGTTCGGCAATCCCATGGGCGAGCGCTCGGAGAAGGTGCGCGAGGCCGTCGCCACCCTCGACGGGCGCGGCGATATCGATTTCGAATACGAGGGGGAGATGCCGCCGGAACTCGCCCTCGATCCTGAGGCGCGGGCCAACTATCCGTTCATGCGGCTGACCGCGCCGGCCAATGTGCTGATCATGCCGGCCATCCATTCGGCCTCGATTTCCACCAAGCTGTTGCAGGCGCTCGGTGGGGCCACCGTGGTCGGTCCGATCCTCGTCGGCCTTTCCCGCTCGGTCCAGATCTGCCCTCTGTCGGCGTCGGTCTCGAAAATCCTGATGATGGCCCAGATGGCCGCCTACGACCAACCTCTGGCGGAGGCCTAGAGCCCGGCCATGTCCGCGAGTCGCCGAGGCGCCATCGGCATCGACTTCGGCACCACCAATACCGTCGTCTCTCTGATCGACCTGGGCCGGGACGCGCGCCTGATCGCCTTTCCCCATGACGAGGGCGAAATCGTCGCCTTTCGCTCGGCGCTGAGCTTCCATTCCGATCCGGACGACGAGACCCGGCGGATCGTCGAGGCCGGGCCATGGGCGATCGAGACCTATCTGGAAGAGCCGCTGGAGACCCGTTTCATCCAATCGTTCAAGAGCTATGCCGCGAGCCCCCTGTTCACCGACACGCGGATTCTCGGCCGGCGGTTTACCTTCGAGGACCTTCTCGCCGCCTTCCTGTTGCGGCTTCGCGCCCACGCCGATGGCGCCCTCGACGCGCTCCCGGCCACCGCGATCATCGGCCGTCCGGTGACCTTCGCCGGTCTCGCGCCCGATCCGGCGCTGGCCATGCGCCGCTACGAGGCGGCGTTCGCGCGCCTCGGCTTCACCGACATCCGCTATGCCTATGAACCGGTGGCAGCGGCCTTCTTCTTCGCCCGAAAACTCACCGGCGAGGCCACCGTGCTGGTCGGTGACTTCGGCGGGGGAACCAGCGATTTTTCCATCGTCCGCTTTGAGCGCGAGGGCGGCGCCTTCGCCGCCACGCCGCTGGCCAACGCGGGAGTGGGGGTGGCCGGCGACGCCTTCGACTACCGGATCATCGACAATCTCGTCGCCCCGCACCTTGGGAAGGGATCGAGCTACAAGGCGTTCGACAACATCCTTCCCGTGCCGAACCGCTATTTCGCCGCCTTCGCCCGGTGGGAACAACTTGCCCTCCTTCGCGCCTCCCGCGACATGCGCGATATCCGCGGCCTGGTGCGCACCGCCCTTCAACCGGAGAAGATCGAGCGCCTGGTGGAGATGCTCGACGACAACCACGGCTATCGCCTCTACCAGGCCGTTTCGCGCCTGAAGGAGGCGCTTTCCGCCGCCGAGGTCGCGACCTTCCGCTTCGAGGCCGGTTCGATCCGCATCGAAAAGGAGGTGCCCCGCGCGCGGTTCGAAGGGTGGATCGCCCCGGAGCTGGCGGCCATGGACGGCGCCCTCGATGACGTTCTCGAGCGCGCGAGCCTCCGCGCGGAGGCCATCGACCGGGTGTTCCTGACCGGCGGCTCGTCCTTCGTCCCGGCGGTGCGCGCCCTGTTCGAGCGGCGTTTCGGCGCGGACCGCCTCGAGAGCGGAAGCGAGCTGGTCTCCATCGCCTCAGGGCTCGCCTACATGGGTCGCGACGCCGACCTCGACCGCTGGTGCGCGCGCGCGGCGTGACCGTCAGCCGTCGAAGCGAAAGGAGTCGCCGTCACGCGTGACGCGTCCCGCGGTCGGGGCCGCGAAATGGGTGCCGATCACCAGCACGTCGCTGTCGGCCAGCGCCTCGAGAAGCCGCCGCCGCGTGATCCGCGAGGTCGCCTGGTCGCTGTCGAACGGCGGCGACCAATCGGGGTGGGCGATCTGGCACGGGTGATGCATGGCGTCGCCGGTGATCAGCGCCCGGCGACCTTCCGATTCGATGGCCACGCTGACATGTCCGGGGGTGTGACCGGGGGTCGGCTCGAGAGCCACCTCGGCGCTGAGGCGATGGTCCATTTCCACAAGATCGACGAGGCCGGCGTCGAGCACGGGCCTGACGCTGTCCGACAATATGACCTGCTGTTCCTCGTCGCCCCTGGCGCTCCAATGGTCGTATTCGGCGCGACCGATGAGGTAGCGGGCGTTGACGAAGGTCGGCGCCCACCGTCCGCCTTCGCGCCGCGTGTTCCAGCCCACGTGATCGACGTGCAGGTGCGTGCAAACCACCGCGTCGACGCTTTCTGGCGGCCACCCGGCGGCCTCGAGGTGTTTCAGGAATTCGGTGGTCAGCGGCCGGCCGCCGATGAACTTGCGGGGCCGATCGTTGCCGACGCAGGTGTCGACCACCAGCCGCAGTCCCGGCGCATCCACCAGGAGCGCGTGGATCGAAAGGCGGAGGTGGCCTTCCGGTGTGACATAGTGAGGATAGAGCCACGGGGTCGCCCGCAGGGCGTCCGGCCGCGCCTCGGCGAGAAAGGGGCGCCGCTCGTCGTAGGGTATCGGAAGTTCGATTTCGACGACGCGGGTGATCGTCACCGCGCCCACCCGCCAGCTCAGCATCGTCTCTCTCCAGCCTCCGGCGACGCGCTTGACGCAAGGTGATGCTTTTGACGGCGGCCGCGCTCGGCTAAACCGAGCCCGAACACGCCTTCGGCGCAAGCGAAAAGGGATACCTCCATGAAGCTCGATTCCTCCGTGGCGGCGGTGGTCACCGGCGGCGCCTCCGGTCTGGGCGAGGCCACGGTGCGGGCGCTCGCCGCCCACGGCGTCAAGGTCGCGGTGTTCGACATGAACGAGGCCAAGGGCGAAGCGGTGGCGAAGGCTGTCGGCGGCATCTTCTGCCAGTGCAATGTCACCTCCGAGGAGGA
Source organism: Caulobacteraceae bacterium (assembly GCA_039935235.1). Taxonomy (GTDB): domain Bacteria; phylum Pseudomonadota; class Alphaproteobacteria; order Caulobacterales; family Caulobacteraceae; genus Acaudatibacter. The sequence continues at coordinate 6,070 of JBDTKQ010000300.1, read as the reverse complement.
GGTCGACGCGGCCTTCGCCAAGGCGCGCGCCGCTCACGGTCAGGAGCGGATCCTCGTCAATTGCGCGGGCACCGGCAACGCCGCCAAGACCGCCGGGCGGGACCGCGCCACCGGAGAAGTGAAGCACTTCCCACTTGCCGCCTTCAACATGATCATCCAGATCAATCTGGTGGGCACCTTCCGCTGTATCGCCAAAAGCGCCGCGGGGATGCTCGGACTTGAGCCGCAAGAGGACGGCGAGCGCGGGGCGATCGTCAATACCGCCTCGGTGGCGGCGGAGGACGGCCAGATGGGTCAGGCCGCCTATTCCGCGTCGAAAGGCGGCGTCGTGGGCATGACCCTGCCGATCGCCCGCGACCTGATGAGCGAGGGAATTCGGGTCAACACCATCCTGCCGGGCATTTTCGACACGCCGCTGATGATGGGCGCGCCGGTAAACGTCCGCGAGGCGCTGGCCGCCTCGGTCCCCTTCCCCAAGCGGCTGGGCAAGGCGGAGGAATACGCCCAGCTTGCCCTGACCATGATCACCAACGGCTATTTCAACGGCGAGGACGTCCGCCTCGACGGCGCCATCCGCATGGCCCCGCGCTAGGCGCGTTCGCGCGCGTTCCGTTTCGTCCGCCCCAAAGCGGGGGGACGAACGAGGCTAGAGCAAACCCCGTTCAGATGGAATCATCTGAACGGGGATAATTTGCTCTGGATTCAAGAGTGTAGAGCCTGACTCAGCGCTTGCATCTGTTCCGTGCAAACGCATCAGGCTCTAGTGCAGGGTCCCCGCGTCGCGGACGAAGCCTATCCGCGTCGGTGTCACGAGCCCGGCGCTGGAAAGGGTCACCGAATGGATCACCGCATCGATCTCGCGGCGCCAGAAATCGAGAAACCGGTGGACGCGGGGATAGGCGGGCGCCTCGTCCAGCGCCTGCCACAGGAATCGCTGCAACAGCGTCGGATGGTCGGGCATGTAGTAGAGGATGGCGGCGGTGGTCAGCCGCGCCCCGCGAAGCTGCCGCTCCAAGCCCGTTTCGCCCATCGCCACCCCTCCGACGCTTCAACGTCGGCGACGAAGCTAGGGCGCGACTCACCTTTACCGCAAGATGTTTCCTTGACACGCCAATAGTTTAGCAGCCGAGTGGGGCAAGTGCTGCCGAACTACACGCCGGTCTGGACGGCGATCCAGATCAGGCGCCCCAAGGCTCCGAACAGCAGGATCGCGGCGGCCGCCATCTGGATGGTGAACCCCAGGCTACGCGCGCGCGCCTCGCGCGCGTAACCGGTCATGTAGAGGATCCGGCCGACGATCCACACGAGACCCAGAAGGGCGGCGACGCGGTCGTTCCAGTAGATGGCGAACAGCCACAGGGCGACGAGGAAGATCGGCAGCCATTCGAGGGTGTTGGCCTGAACACGAAACACGCGCTCGAAGTCGGCGTTGCCGGTGGTCGCCGGCGCGGGCACCGAGTAGGTCGACCGGGCTCGGCCGACCCTTACCCCCATGAAGGCGTAGAGCAAAAGGGCCAGCAGCGTGACGATGCCGACGAGTGCGTGATTGGGCATTTTCCGGTTTCCCCCTGTCGTTTGCGAGCCTTACCGTGGCACGATTTGCCGGGCAGGCGAAATACCCTAGTCGTCCGCCGCCTCGATCGCCTCGATGTCGGCGTCGGACAGGCCGAGATGATGGCCGATCTCATGAACCAGAACATGGGAAATCAAGTCGCCCAGGGTGACGTCGCCGCGCGCCGCCCACTCGTCGAGGATCGGACGGCGAAAGAGAAAGACGCGCGAGAGGCTGGGAACCGGGTCGAGAACGGAGCGGTGCATCCGGTCGACCCCATGATAGAGTCCGCTCAGCGCGAAGGCGTCCTCGATGCCCATGTCGTCCAACACCGCGTCGTCCGCGAAGTCGTCGATGTGGAAGGCGACCTCGCCGGTCGCCTCGCGCACCTGGGCGGGGAGGGCCGCGAACGCCGTCCGGGCGAGAGCGGCGAACTCATCGAGCGAGGGCGCGGCGGCGTCGGACCACAGGGTCATTTTCCATATCCCGAGGCGACCGCACCAAGCATATCGTAGGCTGGCGCCATGATTCGGGTCCAGAGTCGATGACGTTCGCCGCCGCCACCCGGGCGCGGATGGGGCGGTTGCTCACCGGCGCGTGGCCCAGACGCTCGCGAGGTGAGGCCGAGGCGCCATTCCCGGCCGCCCTCATCCAGATCGACGACGGCCGGGCGAGTCTCGTCTCCGGGCACGGCGCCTTCGCCCACTTCGCCGCGGCGCTCGGGCTGGGGGATGTCCCGCCGGCGATACTGATCGAGAGTTTGGCGGCCGCCGATCCCGCCCACGCCCGGGCGCTCGAGGCGCTCGCCGCGCGCGGCGAGCCGTGCGCCTTCGAGACCGGTCCCGGCGAGCGCCGGATCCTCGTCGAAGGCCGGACGACCGGCGCCCTTGCGTGGTTGCGTCTGTCCTCGTCCGAGGGAGCCCGGAGCAATCTGCCGCAGGCCGGACGTCTCGCCGCCCTGCTCGACGCGCGCGACGATCCGGCATGGCTCGTCGACCCCGCCGGCGCCCCGACGTGGGCCAATCGGGCGTGGCTGACGGCCGTGGGCGCGACCTCCGTGGAGGACGCCGCCGCCCGGGGTCTCACCCTCGACACCGGCGCCGACCGTCTCGCCCGCGAAGCGGCCGCCGAGGGCCAGGAGCGCCGGGGCGTCCGCGTGGTGGCCTTGGGCGGCGGCCGGCGCGCACTCTTTGTTCGGGCGATCCCGCTCGACGACGGCGGGGCTGGGGTGGACACCCTCGACGTCTCGGCGGTCCGCGCCGCCGAGGCGGTGCTGGCCCGCCACACGGCCGCCCACGAGGCGACGCTTCGTGAACTGGGGGACGCGGTCGCCGTGTTCGCCGCCGACCGCCGACTCGCCTTCCACAACCCCGCGTTCGCGACCCTGTGGAGCCTCGAAGCGGCATGGCTCGCCGAACGGCCGACGCACGGGGAGTTGCTCGACCGTCTTCGCCAGCGCCGGCTCCTTCCCGAGACCATCGACTACGCCCGCTTCCGCGCCGACGAATTGGCCCGCCACCGCCGGCTCGGCGCGTCGCAGGAAGCGATCTGGCGGCTTGCCTCGGAACGAACCTTGCGGGTCACCGACCAGCCCCGGCCCGATGGCGGCCTGACGCTCATCTTCTCCGACATCACCCCGGAATTGCGGCTGAAGAGCCAGTTCAACCAACTCATCCAGGTGCGCCAGGCCACCCTCGACAAGTTGACGGACGCGGTGGCCGTGTTCGGGGCCGACGCCCGCCTGACGTTGCACAACGAAGCGTTCGCGAGATTCTGGGGCATCGACGTGCGGCGACTGGACGACCGTCCCGCGTTCGACGCGGTGGTGGAGCTGTGTCTTCCGCGAATTCATGATCTGGCCTTCTGGCGCGGATTGAAGGGGCGCATCGCCGACCCCGATCCCGTCGCGCGCGCCCCGCGCGCCGAGGAGATGACCACCGCCGACGGACGGATCGTCGCCTTCCAGTCGCTTCCCCTTCCCGACGGCGCCACCTTGATCGGCTTCGCCGACGTGACCGACACCCGGCGCCTCGAAGGCGCCCTGCGCGACCGGGAGGCGGCGCTCGACCAGGCCGAGCGCCTGAAACGCGAATTCGTGGGCAGCGTCTCCTACGAGTTGCGCACGCCCCTCACCACCATCGTCGGCTACGCCGAACTCCTCGAACGGTCAGCCGACCAATTGCCCGCGAAATTTCGTGGCTACATCGCCGCCGTACGGGCCGCGGCGACGGATCTGGCGCGGTCGATAGACAATGTGCTCGACATGGCCGAGATCGACGCCGGCGAAACCGCCCTCGACATCGCCGAGGTGGAGATCGCCGACCTGCTGGCCCGGACCGCCAGTCGGTGGGCCGCCGAAAGCGGCGCGGCGGGGGTGGCCATGGAGATCGACCTGGATTCCGAGACCGGCCCGATCCGGGGGGACGCCCGCCGTCTGGGCCAGGCCCTCGATCACCTGGCGCAAAACGCCCTGCGCCACACCCCGCGCGGCGGCGCCGTCACCTTCTCCGCCCGGCGCGCCCGGGGGGAGGTTCGCCTGATGGTCCGCGACACGGGCGGCGGCATTCCCTTCCACGTCCAGGCGCACATCTTCGACCGCTTCAGCGGCCAAGACCGGGGCGGGCCGGGCCTCGGCCTGGCGCTGGTGAAGGCGATCGTCGAGTTGCACGGCGGCTGGGTGGCGCTGGAAAGCGAGCCTGGCGCCGGAGCGACCTTCACCTGTCACCTCCCGGAAGCGGCGGCGGCTCCGGCGGACCGGCCGGAGTTGTTCTGAAAGGTCGCGGGCCGAACGGCGGCCGCTTGCCTGCCGTGGCGAAAGCCGTCTTAACTGACCATTCAAACAGATGTTGGGAAGGCTCGAGGGCTCATGATCAGAACGCGGTTCACCGAGATGTTCGGCGTCGATCATCCGATCGCCCAGGGCGGTATGCAGTGGGTCGGCCGCGCCAGCCTCGTTCAGGCGGTGGCCAACGCCGGAGCTCTCGGCTTCATCACCGCCCTCACCCAGCCCACGCCCGAGGACCTGACGAAGGAAATCGCCCGCTGCCGCGACTGGACCGACAAGCCTTTCGGCGTGAACCTGACCATCCTCCCATCGATCAAGCCGCCGCCCTACGCCGAATACCGCGCGGCGATCGTCGAGGCCGGGATCAAGATTGTCGAGACCGCGGGCAACAAGCCCCAGGAACACGTCGACGAATTCAAAAAGCACGGGATCAAAGTGATCCACAAATGCACCTCCGTCCGCCACGCCCTCTCGGCCGAACGGATGGGCGTGGACGCCATATCGATCGACGGATTCGAATGCGCCGGCCACCCGGGCGAGGACGACGTTCCGGGGCTGATCCTCATTCCCGCGGCGGCGGACAAGATCAAGATCCCGATGATCGCCTCGGGGGGGTTCGGCGATGCGCGCGGGCTCGTCGCCGCTCTGGCGCTGGGCGCGGAGGGGATCAACATGGGGACGCGGTTCATGGCGACCGCCGAGTCGCCGATCCACGACAACGTCAAGCAGCAGATGGTGGCCAACGACGAGCGGGCCACCGACCTCATTTTCCGCACCATGCGCAACACCTCCCGCGTGGCCCGCAACGCCATCAGTCGGCAGGTGGTCGAGCTCGAGCGGGCGGGGGCGAAGTTCGAGGACGTCCGCGATCTGGTTGCCGGAACCCGCGGCAAGATCGTCTACGAAACCGGCGATCCCGACCACGGGATCTGGTCGGCGGGGCAGATTCAGGGGCTGATCCACGACGTGCCGACCTGCGCCGAGCTGATCGGCCGAATCGTCGGTGAGGCCGTGGCGATCATCCGCGGGCGCCTGGACACGATGCTGTCGGGACTCGCCGCGCGAGCCGCCTGACGAGACGATCCTTGGGTATTTCATTGCCCACTTCGATCGGAAGAAGGCCGCCGAGAGGCGGCCTTCTTCTTTGGCGGAAGGTCAGCGGCCGAAGAGGTGTTTCAGCTTGAGGGTGATCCGCTCGAACGGGCCGCCCACCGAGAAAGCGGCGTCCTGAAATCTCGGACCCTTCACGCGCAGCGGCGCGTCGTTGGAAAATCCGATCCCTTCCCTGGGAATGCCGAGGACATTCTGGTGGACGTGGCCCTCGCCGGTCACGTCGTGAAACGCCTGGGCGGCGTAAAGTCCCGGCGGAACCCCCGCGACCTTGACCACGGTCGCCCCGACTGTCGCCGGGGCCATGCCCTCGTAGGGGCAGGTTGCTCTCAGAAACGTGTCGCGGGTGCAGATGTCGACGCGCACGTCACCCCGCGTGTCGCGCACCCCGGTGACCGCCACCTCGACGACGCTCGCCCGAGCCGAGCCGGCGCCGAGCGTCAGCAGCCACGCGGCGGTGGCCGCCGCCAGAGTGCGTCTCCAGATCCCGTGACCGGCGCGCGGGGACGTCATGGAAATTCGAACACCTTCTTCGTTTATGGTACGGGACTCGTTGCGCGTTCAAAGGCCCCCGCCCGCGCACCTGCCCAAAATGGGGCGCGGGCGCCGCCGGCGCAATCGCC
>JBDTKQ010000299.1:0-2667 GCA_039935235.1 Caulobacteraceae bacterium | reverse complement strand
GGGAGCGGCGCCAGCATGGAGGGCGTCGGCGCCGCGCGCGGCGCGTGAAGCCGCCGAACCGCGCCGCAGATGATCGTCGTCGCCGCGTCGTCCTGCCCGCCGCGGGCCATGGCGGCGAGGTTGCGTGACCCCATCGCCCGTTCGAGGAGGAGGGCGTCCCCCGCGTGGGCGAGCACCCGCGCCGCGCCGTCGCCGCCGTACCACGCCATCAGCTGCGCTCCTTCCCGCTCCTCCTGGTTGAGGGCGATCTTGAGCATCGCGGGCGCGCCCTCATGACGGACCGGCATGAGATGGGCGTGAAACGGGGTCACGAACGGTTGGCCATCGGGGGTGAGGCGCCACCGCGCGAGCCACGGCTCGAAGATGGAGGGCCGGCTCATGAGGCGGCCAACGCCGCCGCCCGCCGCAACCGCTCCGCCGGATCGGCGCGGTGATAGGGGTGCTCGGAGGGCTCGATGCGGTCGAGGAAGCCGCGATAGACCGCCGCCTGGCGGGCCGCCGCCGCCGGTGCGAGGAGGCTGGCCGCGCGGGCGGGATCGGAACCGGGAACCGCCGCCCTCCAGCACCCGATCCAGTGGTCGCGCAGGGCCGGAACATGAGCCGGGTCGATCCGGTCGAGGAAGGCGGGCTGGTCGAGCAGCGGATGGCCGACGACGCTGTCGCCCCAGTCGAGCAAGGTCAGGGCGCCGCCGGCCTCGCCCCTCAGGTTTCCAGGGTGGAAGTCGCCGTGGACGAGGGTGTCGCCAAGTCCGCAGGCGGCGATTTGCGCCATTCGCGCCGGCAGGCCCGCCACGAACCGCCGCAAGACCGCCCTTTCAGCGCCGGTCAGTTCGGAGGCGGTTCGCTCCACCACGTCGACGATCGCCGCCGTCAGGGGACCATACCGCCGGTCGGGCAGTCCGAGGTCGAGCAGGGCTTCAGTCTGCCCGAACCAACGGCCTTGCATATCCACAAGGAGCGTCACCATCGCCGCGAGGCGGTCGGGCGGGGCTCCATGGAGGTCGTCCCCGGGAATCTCGGCAAGCAACAGCCGGCCGCCGTCGCGCGCCAGCACCTTGGGAACCGCCTCGCCGTCGAGACGGGCGAGGAGGGCGCCTTCGTGAGCGAGAAACGGCGGAACTACCTTCATCCATACCGCGCCACCGCTCGTCGGCAGGCGCCACAGGCTGGAAAGATTCCACGTGCGAACCTGTTGCGCCGCGCCCGTCAGACCGATCCCCCGCACGGCGAGGGCCGCCGTCGCCCACGCGAGATCGGCGGCCGGCCCGCCCGGCTTTGCGTAGGACAGGCGGAAGAGATGGTCCTGAAGTGTTCCGGTCCACGGCTCGAGCGCGGGCGGGTCGCCCTCGATTTGCGCGACATAGGTGACCGCCACTCCCGGCGGGTCCCGCCGCTCCGCCGACAGCAGCCGCAGGATGACCACGCGCGCGCCGAAGCGCGACCGCGCGCCGGCCACCACCGGCCCCAAGTCTTGCCACCATGGCGTCTCCACCGCGAACGGCGCGAGCGCGCCCAGAACCGCGCCGCCTTCATCGACCAGCACCAGTCGCGCGGTCCGGCCGCCCTGGGCGGGCGCCGCGGCTATCGGGCGAGCCCGAGCGCGGGAAGGCGCGCAGCCTCCTGAACGTCGTACCGCGCCTTGTTGAAATGGGTCTTCAGGGTCGTCACCGCGTCGAAATCCATCAGGGTGTCGCCGGCGGATGTGTAGGGGGGCCACGCCGGACCCACGGGACAGACGGGGATCGAGGTCCTGGCGAAGGCCACCCAGCAGCCGTGGACCCTGGCGGTCATCGCCAGATCGTCGGCGTCCGGTTTGAGGCCCAATCCCAGGGAGCCCAGATGTTCCCAGCTGTCGAACACGAAGGGTATTTCGAAGGCGTGGGGGACGCCTTTGAGCGCCGGCCGCAAGGCCTCCACGACATAGGCGAATCGGTAGAGATACGCCGGTCCGCGCGGGGTCTTCCCGGCGATCCACCGTGCCGGCGCGCCCATGACCCCATCGGTGAACATGGCGTCGGCCTTGTCCTGATCGGTGGGAAGGTCGGCGTAGGCCGCCTTGACCGCCGGCGGCGCGGCCGCCAGCACGGTGGCGGGCGATGCTTTGAAAGTCTTCAGCAACGAGGCTTCGAAGCTGTTGGAGCCGATAATGAGCGGCACATGGGCGATATGACCGTCGGCGAACGCCTGGGTGGGCGTCTCGGTGAACATCCGCCCGTCGACGACGAAGCCCTCATAGCCCGCGGGGCGCTTGACCAGGGCCGAGACCGGGAGGGCGCGGAGCTGGGCGATGGTGGCGCCGGCCGGCGCTCCGGCCGCTACCGCCTCGGCCTCGCCGCGGGTTTCGGCCGCGGCGAGGGTGACCGGAGCGCTCCATCCGCCTCCCGATTCCACGATCGCCTTGGCGAACAGCCCTTGCGCCAGGGGCGCGGCCATCAACGCCAGAATGTCCGATCCGCCCGCCGACTCGCCGAACACCGTGACGTTGCCGGGATCTCCCCCGAAAGCGGCGATGTCGCGGCGCACCCACTCGAGGGCGGCGATCTGATCGAGGACGCCGTAGTGGACCAACGGCTCGTCGGGCGGGGCCGCGGCGGTGAGGGCGGGGTGGGCGAAGAACCCGAGGGCGCCCAGGCGATAGTTGATCGTCACCAGGACCACGCCGTCGCG
>JBDTKQ010000298.1:0-1877 GCA_039935235.1 Caulobacteraceae bacterium | reverse complement strand
CGTGGCTGGCGCGGCTGGCCTTCGCCGAGGCGGTGAGCGCGCCGGAGGATCTCGCCCGCGTCACGACCGATATCTGCCGGATATTGTGCGCCCGGCTGGAAGACGAAGGCATGGGCGCCCAGCGTTTCGAGCTTTGTTTCCACCGGGTGGACGGCGCGGCGCCGCGCCTCGCCGTGGGCCTCGCCCTGCCGGGACGCGAGGCGGCGGCCGTCGCCCGGCTGTTCGCGCCCCGGCTGGAAACCGTCGATCCGGGCTTCGGCATCGAGGTGGTCACTCTGGCGGCGATGGCGGTGGAACCCCTCTCGCGGCGTCAGCGGCGGCTGGACGACGCCGGGGAGACGGCCCCCGAAGACGGAATCGCCCCCCTCGTGGACCGGCTGACCAATCGTCTGGGCGAGGGCGCGGTGTGGCGGGCCGACGCCTTTCCCAGCCACGCGCCGGAACGCGCGGTGGCCCGCCGCGCGCCGCTTTCCCCTGCTTGCGCCAACGGCTGGAGCCCCGAGGCCCCGCGCCCCTTGCGCCTCTTCCGCCGGCCCGAGCCGATCGAGGCCATGGCTCCGGTGCCCGACGATCCGCCGGTCTTCTTCCGCTGGCGCGGGGTTGCCCACCGGGTGCGCCGGGCCGAGGGACCCGAGCGTCTGGCCGCCGAATGGTGGCGCAAGGGCGCCGCTCCCTCGCGCGACTACTACCGGGTCGAGGACGAGGCGGGCGCCCGCTTCTGGCTGTTCCGCGCCGGCCTCTACGATGCAGAAACCCCGCCCAAATGGTGGATGCATGGCCTGTTCGGGTGAAGACGATAAAAACCCTCCCTCCCCATAAAGAGCCTGCCGGATTCACCCACCGTGGGAGGACCCGAAGCTTCGACCTGATTGATCCTCACCCGCGAGGCGGGGGAGGGGGACCGCCGAAGGTGGTGGAGGGGGCGGACGCCGCGCGGCGCGTGGAGATACGCATGGAAACAATCGGCGCGGCCCCCTTCCCATGACCTACGCCGAGCTTCAGACCACCACCAACTACGGTTTCCTGCGTGGCGCGTCGCATCCGGGGGAGCTGGTGCTGACCGCCAGGGCCCTGGGCATGGCGGCCATCGGCATCGCCGACCGCAACACTCTGGCCGGCGTGGTCCGCGCCTGGTCGAAGGGCCGCCAGATCGGCCAGCGGGTGCTGACCGGGGCCAGGCTCGATTTCGCCGACGAAACCCCCCCGGTCCTTTGCTATCCGACGGACCGCGAGGCGTGGGGGCGGCTCACCCGGCTGCTCACCGTCGGTCAACGGCGGTCGAAAAAGGGCGAGTGCCACCTTCTTCGCCAGGACCTGCTCGACCACGGCGAGGGCCAGCTTCTCCTCGCGATCCCGCCGCAACGCCTCGACGAGGCCTTCGAGACCGACCTGAAGCGTCTGGCCGAGACGTTCGACGGGCGGTTGTGGCTGGCCGCCTCGCGGCCCTACCGCGCGAGCGACCTCAAGCGGCTGGCGGCGCTCGACGTCTTGGGCCGGTCGGCCGGGGCGCCGATGATCGCCACCAACGATGTCCTCTATCACGGCCCCGAACGGCGCCCCTTGCAGGACGTCCTCACCTGTATCCGCGAGACATGCACCATCTCCGAGGCCGGCCTGCGGCTGGAGGCCAACGCCGAGCGACACCTCAAATCTCCCGCCGAGATGGCCCGCCTGTTCGCCCGCTGGCCGGAGGCGGTGACGCGGACCGCCGCGGTCGCCGGGCGGATCGCCTTCGATCTTTCGGACCTGAAATACGAATATCCCGACGAGCCGGTTCCCCCCGGCAAAACCGCCGACGCCCATCTCTCCGCCCTGGCGTGGGCGGGCGCCGCCTGGCGCTATCCGGCGGGGGTCCCGGGCAAGGTGAAACGCCTTCT
>JBDTKQ010000297.1:0-6292 GCA_039935235.1 Caulobacteraceae bacterium | reverse complement strand
CAAGCGATGTGCGATTCCGCCCGGGCGACGGGGACCCATACCCTGCTCATATCCTCGGAAAATCTGGAAAACCTGTTGTTTTCACCTGGCATCGCGCTAGAAATGACCGATTTTCTCCGCGACCACGGTTACGAAGAGATAATCTACGTCATGTATATCCGACAGACTGGCGAGATGTTTTGGAGTATATATTCGGAGCTTAGTCGTCATACTTACGTGGATCCCATGAATATGTTACATTTATGTTTGGTCAATGGTTACTATGCCGTGCCGAACTATGATCGGCGCACGCCAATTCCACCGTTTTGGTATTTTTGTTTCGATCATGAGAAATTTGTCGCCGAGTTCGAGGGGCGCCTGACTCGCGGCGGGGCCTCGCGCTGTCGCCTCAAGGTGTATGATTTCGACAATCGCGCGTTTTATCCAGGCGAGGAGATGTTCCGCGACATCGGCCTCGATCCCCATCGACTCGCCCTGCCGCCGGATACCGCCAGAAACACGCGGATGCCCGACGATCGGGTGCTCGACAATTACCGCCGTCGCTTCAACGCGGACGTGCCCAAGACTCTCAGGGAAGGGTTCTCGGGCTTGGTGGAGAAGCGGCATCTGGCGGCCCTCGAGCGGCGCAGCGAGATTTCGGAGATGCTCGACACCCGATTCGGGCCTGGAAGCCGGCGCCTGCTGGCCCGTTACGGAGCGCGCACCTGAGCGCCGGGACGACCCCGCGCCGCCCTCATGGCTGGACCTTCGCGGTTGCATGATCTAACAGGCGCCCGTTCGCCGCGCCGCGGCTCCCGGCGTGGCGCCGCTATCGCGAGAGGCCGACCCGCACCATGAAGACGGTTATCCTGGCCGGGGGGCTCGGCAGTCGCCTTGGCGAGGAGACCGCCGTGCGTCCCAAGCCGATGGTGGAGATCGGCGGCCGACCGATCATCTGGCACATCATGAAGATCTACTCGACATACGGCCTCAACGACTTCATCGTATGCCTTGGCTACAAGGGATATCTGATCAAGGAGTATTTCTTCAACTATTATCTCCATTCGTCGGACGTCACCATCGATCTGAAGACCAACGCCACGGAAATCCACCAGAATTCCTCCGAGCCCTGGCGGATCACCCTGGTGGACACCGGGGCGGAGACCATGACCGGCGGGCGCCTTCAGGCCATCCGGCCCTATCTCGGCGAGGACGAGCATTTCTGTTTCACCTACGGCGACGGGGTGGGCGACATCGACATCGCCGGGCTGATCGCCTTCCACAAAAGCCACGGGCGCCGCGCCACCCTCACTGCCGTGGCCCCGCCGGGGCGCTTCGGCTCTCTTGAGTTCGACGGGGATCTGATTTCCCATTTTCGCGAAAAGCCGGCTGGCGACGGCGGCAAGGTCAACGGCGGCTTCTTCGTCGCAGAGCCGTCCGTGCTCGATCTGATCGACGGCCCCGGCACGATCTGGGAGCGCGAACCCCTCGAGCGCCTGTCGGCGGCCGGGGAACTGGCTGCCTGGCACCACGACGGGTTTTGGGCGGCGATGGACACCTTGCGCGACAAGATCGTCCTCGAGGAGATGTGGACCGCCGGCGCCGCGCCGTGGAAGATCTGGTAGCCGCGGATGAATTTTTGGCGCGGCAAGCGAGTCTTTCTCACCGGCCACACCGGATTCAAGGGCGCGTGGCTGGCCCTGTGGCTGAACGACCTTGGGGCCGAGGTCACCGGCTATTCCCTCCCCCCCCCGACCGATCCCAGCCTGTTCGCGCTTGCGCGAGTCGGGGAGAGAATGACCCATATCGAGGGCGACGTGCGCGATCTGGACTCGCTTGCCGCGGCGCTTCGCGCCTCGCGGGCCGAGATCGTCATCCATATGGCCGCGCAATCTCTGGTGCGCGCCTCCTACGATGACCCGGTGGCCACCTACGCCGTGAACGTCATGGGGACGGTCAACCTTCTCGAGGCCGTGCGGCGCGTGGGCGGCGTGCGCGCGGCGGTCTGCGTGACCAGCGACAAGTGTTATGAGAACCGCGAGACGGCGACGCCGTGCCGCGAGGGGGACGCCATGGGCGGCTACGATCCCTACAGCAGCAGCAAGGGGGCGGCCGAGCTGGTGGTTTCCGCGTGGCGCCGGTCGTTCTTCAATCCGGCGACGCATCGGGAACACGGGGTCGGTCTGGCCAGCGTACGCGCCGGCAATGTCATCGGGGGAGGCGACTGGGCCGCGGACCGGCTGGTTCCCGACATGATGCGCGCATTCGCCGCCGGCCGCCGGCCGGTGATCCGCTTTCCAGGGTCGATACGTCCGTGGCAGCATGTGCTCGCACCGCTGGCCGGGTATATGGCGGTGGCCGAACGGCTGTGGTCGGGGGACGTGACGGCCGCGGACGGCTGGAACTTCGGGCCGGCCGACGACGACGCGCGCGAGGTCGGCTTCGTCGCCGACCGTCTCGCGGCCTTGTGGGGCGGGGGCGCCGACTGGGAGACGACGGGGGAGCCGCAGCCGCACGAGGCAACCTTCCTGCGGCTGGACTGTTCAAAAGCGCGATCGGCACTCGGGTGGCGTCCGGCGTGGGCGCTGGAGGAAGGCCTTCGCCGAACCGTCGAATGGTACAAGGCGCGCGCCGGCGGGGCCGATACCCGGCGGCTTTGCCTCGATCAGCTGATGGCATACGCCTCGGCCATCCCCAAACCAGCCACAGAGCCCGTCCATGGATCTTAGCCTCTCGCCCCCAAAGCGTATGCCGCCGGTGCGGACCCTCGTGGAGGAGATGCGCGACAGCGGCGACGCCCAATCCCTGCGCGACATGATCCTCGATCTGGCGGCCCTGTACGCGGAAATGGCCCATTCTCCGGCCCCGTTCACCCCCGGCGTCAGTCCGGTGCCAGTTTCGGGAAAGGTGTGTGGGCCGGCGGACATGCGCTCTCTGGTCGATTCGGCGCTGGATTTCTGGCTGACCACGGGCCGGTTCAACGACGCCTTCGAGGCCCGGCTGCGCGGCTTCATCGGCGTGCGTCACGCCCTGACCACCAATTCGGGGTCTTCGGCCAATCTGCTGGCGCTCTCATCCCTGACCTCGCCCAGCCTGAAAGGCCGCGCGCTCAAGGCCGGCGACGAGGTGATCACGGTTGCCACCGGCTTTCCGACCACGGTCAACCCGTCGCTGCAGTACGGTCTTGTGCCGGTGTTCGTCGACGTCGATATCCCCACCTACAACGTCAAACCCGAGATGATCGAGGCGGCGGTGACCGAACGCACGCGGGCGATCATGCTGGCCCACACCCTCGGCAATCCCTTCGATCTGGGCGAGGTCATGCGGGTGGCGAAGAAACACAAGCTGTGGGTGGTGGAGGATTGCTGCGACGCCCTCGGGGCGACCTATGACGGCAAGCTGGTGGGGACCTTTGGCGACATCGGCACCTTGAGCTTTTATCCCCCCCACCACATCACCATGGGCGAGGGGGGGGCGGTGTTCACCGACAAGATCTTCCTTCGCCGGATCATCGAATCCATGCGCGACTGGGGTCGCGATTGTTGGTGCGCGCCGGGCAAAGACAACACCTGCGAGATGCGTTTCACCCGCCAGATGGGCAATCTCCCCTATGGCTACGACCACAAATACACCTACAGCCACGTCGGCTATAATCTGAAGATCACCGACATGCAGGCGGCGGTCGGTCTCTCTCAGCTCGACCGGGTCGAGGGCTTCATCGCCGACCGACGGCGCAACTTCGGCCTGCTGACTCTGGGTTTGACGCCGTTCGAGGACCGGCTGATCCTGCCCAAAGCGACGCCCAACAGCGATCCGTCGTGGTTCGGTTTTCCGATAACGGTGCGCGAGGGCGCGGGATTCATCCGCGACGATTTCGTTCAGTTTCTCAACCAGCGGAAGATCGCCACGCGGTTCCTGTTCGGCGGCAACCTCGTGCGTCAGCCGTATATGCAGGGGCGCAACTACCGGGTGGTTGGCGATCTGACCAACGCCGACATCGTCACCGAACGCACCTTGTGGATCGGTCTTTTCCCGGGCCTTACTCCCGACCACATCGCCTACATGGTGGAGACGATCGGCGACTTCCTCAACGCATGATCGGCCACGCGGTCTTCGATTTGGACGGGACGCTGATCGACAGCGCGCCGTTGGCCACGGCGATCCTGAACGCCATGCTCGAGGCGCGGGGCGCGGATGCGCGGGTCTCGCTCGGCCAAGCCCGGCCGCACGTGACCGCCGGGGGTCCGAGGATGGTGGAGGCGCTGATGGGGGATCACTGCGGCGATCCCGCCTCCGCCCTGAGCGAGTTCCGCGAGCGTTACGCCGCCACGCCGACCCCCGCCGATTGCCTCTATCCCGGCGCGCGCGAGGGGCTGGAGGCCATGGCGCGGGGCGGAACTGGGCTGGCGGTGTGGTCGAACAAGCCACAACATCTGTGCGACAAGGTGCTGGCGGAACTCGATCTTGCGCCGCTGTTCTCCGCGATCGTCGGCACCGGACCCCACGTGCCGCTCAAGCCGGACATGACCGGTTTCGATCTGGCCCTGTCGCGCGCCGGCGCCACGCGCGAGCGGGCCTGCTATGTCGGCGACAGCGACCTCGACTACGAACTCGCCCGCCGCGCCGGCGTGCCCATCGTGCTGATGACCCACGGCTATGGCGACTATACCGCCCGGTGGCCGGGCGCTGTGCTGACCGACGGCTTCGCCGGCCTCCCGCGGATCGTCACCCGGCTCCTTGCCGACCGCGGGCCAAACTCGGCGTGAGCGCGGCGCCCTATCCCGCGCTTGGCGGCGCCGGTGCTCGACGCTTGCTGGAAAGCGACGCGCGGATTGTCGTCGTCGGCGCCGGCGGGTGGCTGGGGATGGCGACTCTGGAACTGCTTCACGGCCTGTTCGGGGCCGACTTCGCGCGGCGGGTGGTCGCCTTCGGATCGAACGCCCGGACCCTCGAGTTGCGCGGCGGGGTGCGGGTGGCTCAACGACCTCTCACGAGCCTCGACCGGCTCGCGCCGGCGCCGAGCCTCGTTCTGCATCTCGCCTTCCTCACCCAGGAAAAGGCCAGGGCGATGGGCGAGGCCGATTATGTTTCCTCGAACCGGGCGATTTCCGGGGCGGTGCTCACCGCGCTGGACAGGATCGGGGCCGAGGCCGTCTTCGTCGCCTCCTCGGGCGCCGCCGCCATGGCGAGCGATCCCGCCGCCGAGGCGTCCAAACGCCTCTATGGCGCCCTCAAGCTCAAGGACGAGGCGGCCTTCGGGGCCTGGGCGGAGGCGAACGGCGGGACCGCCGCCATCGCGCGGGTGTTCAACCTCTCGGGACCCTACATCAACAAGCGGACCAGCTATGCCCTGGCCTGTTTCATCGACGACGCACTCGCCGGCCGGCGGATCTCGATTCGCTCGGGGCGGCCCACCTGGCGCTCCTACGTCGCCATCGAAGAGATGATGGGCGTGGTCTTCGGCGTGCTCACCGCCGGGGCGGCGGAAACGGTCCGGTTCGACACGGCGGGCGATGCCGTATACGAGATGGCCGATATCGCCGGGATCGTGCGGGAGGTGCTTGGCCCGGGCCTCGCCATCGACCGCCCGGCGCTCACGAACGAGCAACCGGACCGCTACGTGGGCGACGCGGCGAGCTACCGAAAACTGCGGCGCCGCATTAATGTCGAACCGGTCGGGTTTGCGAACCAGGTGCGGCGGACGGCCCGGTTCATGGCGGCTCGAGGCGAAGCCTGATAGTCATCGCCGTCTCCGCCGCCGGCAAAACATAAAGAGTGGGACGTTTGATGATTCCGGTAAAACGTGGAGCCTCGACGAGGCACCGGGGCTCGTTCGGTCGCACCGTGGCCGTGGCCTGCCTGTCGGTCCTCGCGGGGTTTTCATCGAATTTCGCGGCCGCGCAGGTCGTCTCGGACTACGGCTACGGCGCCCAGACCTATCAGCCGAACGCGGCGGGCGGCGGGGGTTCCGGTGGCGGCTATGGCGGCAACGCATATGGGGGCGGCCCCAGCGGCCCCAGCGGGCAAGGCGGTCCTTACGGCTACGGTCAGGGGCCCGTCTCTGGAGGAGGCGGGTTTCAGAACTCCGTTCCGAGCGGAGATTTCAACCCGATCATGATCCCGAACGGCAGCGGCGCTGAAGGCGACCTGACCTTGGCGCCCATTCCCCGGCTGACCCCGGAAGGGGCGATCGCCGCGCCGCTATTCATCCGGCCGGGAAAGGAACAGGGCCAATTCGAACTGCTGTCCCGCCCGGCGCCACAACCGGGGGAGTTCGAGAAATTCGTCAAGCAGACCCTCGGCCGATCGTTGC
>JBDTKQ010000296.1:0-3759 GCA_039935235.1 Caulobacteraceae bacterium | reverse complement strand
GGGAAGACTCGACCTCAACTCCGAGGGCCTGCTCCTCCTGACCAACGACGGCGGCCTCGCCCGCGCCCTCGAACTGCCGTCGAGCGGCTGGGTGCGTCGCTATCGCGCGCGCGCGCGGGGCCGCATCGACCAGACGCGGCTGGACACCCTGAAGGACGGCATGACCGTGGAGGGGGTGCGCTATGGCCCGATCGAGGCCAGCCTCGACAAGGCGCGGGAAGGGCCGGCGGGGGCCAATCTGTGGATCACCCTCACCCTCGCGGAGGGCAAGAACCGCGAGGTTCGCCGCGTGCTCGAGGCGCTGGGGCTGACGGTCAACCGCCTGATCCGCATCGCCTATGGCCCCTTCGCCCTGACCACGCTCGAACCGGGATCGGTGGAGGAAGTGGGTCCCCGCGTGATCCGCGAACAGCTTGCCGGTCACATCGATCCGAAGAACCTGCCCACCGGCGAGCGGGCCGCGTTCAAGGCGTCCGTCCGGGCCGTGTCGACCCGCCGCGAGAGCGCGCGCAAGCCAGGCCGCGGACGCCCCGAGGCGATCAAGCCGGCACCCGAACCCATGGTCTACAAAGCCGGCTGGGCCAAGCCCAAGGCGCGCGCGCGGCCGATCGCCGGACCCGCCAAGCCTCGCCCGCGCGGGCCGAAGAGACCGCCGGCGCGCTGATCTTTCTTTCAGGAAAAGTGTGGTTCGCCGAGGCCCGGCGGGCTGATCTCTTCGGGCCGCACGCCCGCCCATCGGCGCAGCGCCGCGATCCGCACCACCGCCTCGGTCATCGCCAGATACCCGGCGACCAGGGCCATGTCTTCCACCAGCGCTCCGGCTGTGACGCCGGTGGTGTCGGCTCCCACCTGCGCGGTGAGCGGCTGGACGAAAAGGACGATGAGCATGTTGTTGGCCGCGTGCACCCCGGTGGAAAATTCGATCCCCCCCAGCCGGAGGGTCATATAGGCGAACCCCGCGCCCATGATCGCGCGGGTGAGAAAGGCGTCCGGGGTAAAGTCGAAATGCAAGGCGGAGAAGACCAGCGCGCCAAAGGCGATCAGCACCGCGGGGCGCCGGGTGAAGGCCGCTGTCTGGCGAAGCAGCCAGCCGCGAAAAAACAGCTCCTCCGCCGCCGCCGCGGGGATCAGCAACAGGGCCGAGAGGGCGTAGAAGACCCGTCCCGGAACCCCGGGAGAGATCGCCATCAACGGCAAGCGCTCGACATTTCCGGTGGCCAGCCGATCCGTGACCACGAGGGGGCCCAGGGCGAGTGCGGCCAAGGCCAGCCCGAGCAGGAGAAGCCGCCAGCGGATACGCGGGGCGACGGTCACGTACCGGTGCAGCCCGCGCCGGGCCACCGCCGCCGCCACCGCCACGAAGGCGATCAGAAACAACCCGTCGGTGGCGGTGGCCACCAGCAGGCGCAGGAACGTCGTCGTCGGATCGCCGATGCGCAGGTCGGCCATGCCGGCGGCGATCCGGCCGATTCCCTCCAGCCCCTCCGAGCCCCGTCCCGCGAGGAGGGCATACGGTGCGAGGATCACGATCCAGCAGGCGATGGCGGACACCAGGCCGACGCCGAGACCGCCGGCGACGGCCCGGGCGATGTTGCCGGCGTCGCGGTCGCGGTCGTCCACGTCGGCGAGAAAGGCCGAACGCGCCAACCCTCCGAAGACACCCGGCCCGCTCATCGACGTCCTGCTTTGCCTGTTGCTTCGTTCATCCGCTAGGGAAGGGTAAATCCAAAGGACAATCGCATGCGGATCGTCGCCGGAAGGCATCGCGGACGCACCCTTGTGGCGCCGAAGGGACAGTCCACCCGCCCCACCGCCGACCGCGTGCGCGAAGCGATGTTCAACGTTGTCGAGCACGCGCCGTGGTCGCCAGGCCTGCGCGGCGCCCGGGTTGTCGACCTGTTCGCCGGATCGGGCGCTCTTGGTCTCGAAGCCCTGTCCCGCGGCGCCGCCTTCTGCCTGTTCGTCGACAGCGACGCGACCGCCCGCGAGGCGATCGACGCCAATGTGGCGGCGCTGCGCCTCGGCGGCGAAAGCGCGGTGGACTGGCAAGACGCGACACGTCTTCGCGCTCTTGCCGGCGCGGCGCCGTTCGATCTGGCGATTCTCGATCCGCCCTATGGCCAGGGCTTGCGGGCGCCGGCGCTCGTGGCGCTGGCGGCAGGCGGCTGGCTCGCGTCCGGCGCCATCGCGCTGGCCGAAGGCGGGGCCGGCGAGGCCGACCTCGAGGTCTTTGGCTATGAGAGGCTGGATGTTCGCGACTGGGGGGCGGCGCGGGTCTCGTTCCTGCGGCTCACCGCCGGCCGAACAGCTTCTCAATGTCCGCCAGCTTGAGTTCCACATAGGTCGGACGCCCGTGGTTGCACTGCCCCGATCGCGGCGTCGCTTCCATTTCCCGCAGGAGCGCGTCCATCTCCGGGGCGGTGAGCCGTCGCCCGGCGCGCACCGATCCGTGACAGGCCATGGTCGAACAGACCTGCGCCAACCGTTCGCCGAGGGCCAGCGGGGCATCGTTTTCGGCCAGATCGTCGGCGATATCCCGGATCAGGCCCGCGGCGTCCGTCTCCCCCAGAAGGGCGGGCGTCTCGCGCACCAGAACCGCCCCCGGTCCGAACGCCTCGACCACCAGACCGAGAGCCGCAAGTTCCTCCGCCCGGGCGCACACCCGCGCCGCCTCCGACGGATCGAGTTCCACCACCTCGGGCAGCAGAAGCAACTGGCGGCCGACCGCGCCGCGGGCCATCTCCGCCTTCATCCGTTCATAGACCAGACGCTCGTGGGCGGCGTGTTGATCGACGAGGATCACCCCGTCGCGGGTCTGGGCGACAATATAGGTCCCATGGACCTGTGCCCGCGCCGCGCCCAAGGGGAAGGCGGATCGGTCCTGTTCGACGACGAGGTTCGCCGCCGGCCGGTCGTCCGCTGGCCAGTCGCCAGACCATGGCTCGGCGCGCGCCGAGACGCCGGCCAGACCGGGGAGGTCCACGTCCGGCGCGGTCCAGCCGCCCGCGCGCCACGCGGAAAAACCGGCGGCGGGCGCCTCGGCCCGGAACCCGCGCCAGGCCGCCTCGGCGACCGTGGTCGAGGCCCGGTGTCCGGCCGCGGCGAGCGCGTGACGCAGGGCCGAGACCAGAAGCCCGCGCACCAGCGCCGGATCGCGAAAACGCACCTCGGACTTGGCCGGATGGACGTTGACGTCCACCAGGGTGGGATCGAGCTCGAGGTAGAGGGCGGCGGCGGGATGGCGGTCGCGGGCGACGACGTCGGCATAGGCCGCCCGGAGGGCTCCATGGAGCAGGCGGTCGCGTACGGATCGTCCGTTGACGAACAGGTATTGGTGGGCGGCGTTTCCCCGGTTGTAGGTCGGCAGACCGATGTGGCCATAGAGGCGGATGCCGTCGCGCTCCTGATCAATGGCCAGGGCGTTGGCGGCGAACGCGCGCCCGAGGATCGCCGACAGCCGGGCAAGCCGCCCATCCGGTCCGGCCCCCTCCGCGGCCAGGCGAAGCGCCGCGCGACCGTCGAGATCGAGATGAAAGGCGATTGTCTGGTCGGCCATCGCCTGGCGCTTGACCTCGTCGGCGACAGCCATGGCCTCGGCCCGCGGCGACTTCATGAACTTCAGCCGGGCGGGGGTGGCGTAAAACAGGTCGACGACCTCGACGCGGGCGCCGTGGGGCGACGGGAACGCCGAGGGCGAGACCGCGCCCACCACGCCGGCGTCCACGGTCAGGGCGTGGGCGTCCGCCGCTCCCGACGCGC
>JBDTKQ010000295.1:0-2244 GCA_039935235.1 Caulobacteraceae bacterium | reverse complement strand
CCCGCGTCAATCCGTCGCCGACGATCGCCAGGGCAAGATCGGGTCTCGCCGCGCGAGCGGCGGCGAAACCGTCGATGATCGTCCGGTATCGCTTCTCCGGATGAAAACGGCCGACCGCCAGGAGCAGGCTCGCCGTCGGCGGCGCCCCGCATTTTGCCAGCAGGGCGCGGCGAAGGCCCTCGTCGCGTTTCGCCGGCGAGAACCGGCACGCCTCGATTCCCAGAGGCACGGCGATCGGATTGCCGATACCGTGGGCCGCCAGCCGGGCGGCCAGCCAGTCGCCGCCGGCGACGGTGACGTCGAACGCCGCGCTCAGCCGCCGCAGCCACGCCCACCAACCGGCGAACATCGTGTCGATCGCCGCGTGGCTCATCGCGCGGTCGAGGAGGACGAAGGGATAGCCGGCGACGACGTCCTGATGGAAGACCAGCGCCTTGACCGCCCTTCCCGGCCAGCGCCCGGCGATCCAGCCGCCGCGCCACGGCGAGGAGCCCTCGACCACGTCGGGCGCCGCGGTGTCCAGGGCCCGCCACACCGCCGCCCGGTCCCACAGAATGTGGTAGGTGGCGTCGAAAGGCATCGGCGGCCCGGCGATCCACACGATCCGGCCGCCCGGCCTTTCCTCGACGCCTCCCCGCGCGGCCGGGGCGATCACCGTCAGGTCGTGGCCGCCGCGGCGGGCCATGGCGAACTTCTGGCGCACATAGCTGCGCACCCCACCCCCGACCGCGGAATAGAAGCCGGAAACATCGGCGATCCTCACCGCCGCAGGGCCTCGTAACGGGCCAGCAACCCGGCCATGGCCTTGTCCCACGAAAATTGCAGGCTTCGCGCGCGGGCCGCGGCGCCCATCCGGCGGCGCAGATCGCCATCGGTGACCAGGGCGCGAAGATGCCGGAAAAAGCTCTCGCCGTCGTCCGCGCGCGCGAGCAATCCGGTCTCGCCCGGCTCGACGAGGGATCGGCTGCCCGTGGCGTCGGCGCAAACCGTGGGCAAGCCCGAGGCCATGGCTTCGAGGGTGACGCTGCCGAAGGTTTCGGTATCGCTGGGAAAGAAAAACACGTCCGAGGAGGCATAGGCGGCGGCCAGATCGTCGCCGCGCAGAAAGCCGGTGAACACCGCGTCCGGCAACGTCGCCTCGAGCATTCCGCGTTCGGGTCCGTCGCCGACCACGAGGCCGCGAAAGCCGGGAACCTCGGCGCGGAGCCGCGCGAACACCCCGGCCAGCACCGCGACCCGCTTTTCCTTCACCAACCGGCTGACGAAGACGACCACGACCTCATCCGGCGCGATCCCGCGGCGCTCGCGCCATGCGGCGTCGCGGCGCGCCGGATCGAACCGTTCGATATCCACCCCGCGCGGCCACAGGTGAAGATTGGCCCCGCAACCATCGGCGATCAGCACCTCGGCCATGGAGGCCGAGGGGACATAGACCTCGCGGCACCGCCGGTAGAAGGCGGCGAGCCATCGGCGAAACCAGCCGCTCAAAAACCCCAAACCATAGTAGCCGAGATAGGTCTCGTAGCGGGTGTGATAGGAGGCGACCACCGTGCGCCCGCTCGCGAGACCCAGCCGCAACGCCTGACGGCCGAGAAGGTCGGGAACCGCCAGATGGATGATGTCGGGATCGAACGCGATGAGCCGCCGGCGGAGCGCCGGGGTGAGACCGAGCGCGAGGCGGTATTCGGGGCGCAGCGGCATGGGCGCCGAGGGCGTCGGCGCCAGGGTCCCCCGGTGGGGAAAGGCCGTCTTGCCGACGGGGGCGAAGACCAGAACCTCCGCGCCATGCGACTCGAGATAGGCGACCAGCCGGTTGAGAGTCAGCGCCACCCCATCCTGAATGAAGCTGTAGGAACTGGTGACCAGGGCCACGCGGAGCGGCGGCCGCGCCGACTCGGTGGCGGCGGTGTCATGGCCCATCGTGGTCATCGTCGATCCCGCCGGCGCCCCCGGTCGGGAACCCATCCATGGCACGGATTGTTCCGCCTCGGTCGCCCACTCGCGACTCGCATGGTGTCACATCGGGCGCGGGCCGGGGCAGGTCTTTTTTGGCGCGGGCGCCCACCGCTCGACCGCCCGCCCCCCCTCGATCCGGCGGCCCGCGGCCTGATGGCCAAGGTCGCCGCTGGCGCCCGTCGGTGACGCTCGCGTCAACGCACTGTCGCGCCGTGCGTCTTGCCTGTAGGCTGACCCATCATTTGTGGGGACCGTTGGATGCCGGCCAGCACGCCTTCGCGGCCACGG
>JBDTKQ010000294.1:0-4668 GCA_039935235.1 Caulobacteraceae bacterium | reverse complement strand
CCGTCGCCGATCAGGGTGGCGCCCTTGACCGGGGCGGTGACCTTGCCGTTCTCGATCAGATAGGCCTCGGTGCACTGGAAGACGAACTTGCCGTTGGTGATATCCACCTGGCCGCCGCCGAAGTTGGCGCAGTACAGGCCGCGCCTGGTTTCGGCGATCATCGCCTCGCGGTTGGACGCGCCGCCGAGCATGCCGGTGTTGGTCATGCGCGGCATCGGCATGTGGGCGTAGGATTGCCGCCGCCCGTTGCCGGTGGGAGCCATGCCCAGGAGCCGGGCGCTCTGGCGATCCTGCATATAGTTCACCAGGATCCCGTCCTCGATCAGGATGGTCCGTTCGGTGGGCGTGCCCTCGTCGTCGACGGTGAGGGAGCCGCGCCGCCCCTCGATGGCGCCGTCGTCGAACACGGTGACCCCGCGCGCCGCCACCCGCTCGCCGATCCGGCCGGAAAAAGCCGAGGTCCCCTTGCGGTTGAAGTCGCCCTCGAGGCCGTGGCCGACCGCCTCGTGCAGGAGGATCCCGTTCCATCCGGGGCCGAGGACCACGTCCATCTCACCCGCCGGGCAATCGACGGCCTCCAGATTGACCAGCGCCTGGCGCAGCGCCTCCTCCACCTGGTCCTGCCATCGCTCCGGGCTGATCCACGCCTCGAACCCGGCGCGGCCGCCGGCGCCGGAGGAGCCGTTTTCCCGCCGGCCGTCCTTCTCGACGGTGACCGACACGTTGATCCGGGCGAGAGGGCGGATGTCGCGAATCAGCCGGCCGTCGCCGCGCAGGATCTCAACCACCCGCCGCTCGCCGGCGAGGGACGCCATGACCTGAACCACCCGCGGGTCGCGGGCGCGGGCGTAGGCGTCGATCTCCTGCAAGAGGGCGACCTTCTGGGCGAATCCCGGAGAGGCGAGGGGGTCCTCGTCGCGATAGAGCCTGGCGTTTGTCGGCCGGGGTCCTTCGGCGGCGACGCCCGAATAGCCCCGCTTGGCCAGAGAGGCGGAGGCCGCTGCCCGGCCGATGGCGGCTTGGGAAATCTCGCTGGCGTGGGCGTATCCGGCGGTCTCCCCCGCGACCACCCGCAGGCCGAAGCCCTCCGTGGAATCGAACGACGCCGATTTGAGCCGCCCGTCGTCGAACACGAAGGCCTCGCTCTCCGAGCGTTCGGCGAAGATCTCCCCGTCGTCGGCCCCGTTCAGCGCCTCGGCCAGAGTGGTCGCCGCCGCGCGCGCGTCCACCCCCGAGGCTTCGAGGATCGAGGGGGCGGCGACGGGAGCGTTCATGGGCTGAAACTCTTGGCGAACGGGGAATGGCCGCCAGAGATAGGCCACCGAAGCGCGCGCTTCCAGCCCACCGCGAGCGTCCTCGCGGACGTCTTGGCATTCACCCATGATCCGCGTATGCACCCCTGCGAAAGCCGAGAGGCCTCGGCGCGGACGCACAAGGCCGTGAGGGACATGAGTTCAGGGTTCAGGGGAGTTGCAAGACGGACGGCGGGCGTCGTCTCACTGTTCGCGGGGATGGGCCTGGCCGCGCGTTCGTTCGCCGAAACCATCGGCCAGCCCACGGACGGGGCTATCGACCTTCAGGGCGCCGCCTCGGAGATCCGCGCCCACGAGATCGCCTTCCACAACCACATTCTCCTGCCGATCATCGTCTTCATCAGCCTGCTGGTCGCGGTGCTCCTTCTGGTGGTGATCGTGCGGTTCAACAAGCGGGCCAATCCGACGCCGGCGCGGTGGAGTCACAACACTCCGGTGGAGGTGGCGTGGACCGTGTTGCCGGTTCTCATCCTGATGTTCATCGCCATCTTCTCGTTCAAGCTCCTGCTCGAGGAGCACAATATGCCGAAACCCTACATGACCGTGAAGGTCACGGGACGGCAGTGGAACTGGGACTACGAATATCCCGACCAGAAGATTCCCGCCGCCACCTCGACCCTGATGAGCGAGAGCGACGCGGCGGCGCGGCACGTCCCCTATCAACTTGCCGCCAACGCGCCGATGGTCGCGCCCGTGAACAAGGTCGTCCGCGTTCAGGTGACCGCCGAGGATGTGATCCATTCGTTTTCCGTCCCCGCCTTCGGCATCAAGGTCGACGCCATCCCCGGCAAACTGAACGAGACCTGGTTCAAAGCCGACCGGACCGGCGTCTTCTATGGCCAGTGCTCGCAGCTGTGCGGCTCCAACCACTCGTTCATGCCCATCGAGGTCAGGGTGGTGAGCCAACCCGAGTTCGACGCCTGGGTGGCGAGCAAGGCGCCCAAGGCCAAACCAATCCTGGTCGCCGCCGCCGCGACCACTCCGGCAGGTCCCGTCCCGCCGGCGCCGGTTGCCGGTCGGTAGAGTTCGAGGGAGAGCGTAGAGATCATGACCGAACTTGCCGACACCCACGGACGGGTTGCCGACGCCCCCGCCCACGGCGGTTACGGCGCCCATTCCGGCGCGCCGGGCTTCTTCACCCGCTGGTTTCTGTCGACCAATCACAAGGACATCGGCACCCTCTACATCATTTTCGCCATCCAGGCGGGGATCATCGGCGCGGTGTTTTCCGGCCTGATCCGCTGGGAGCTGGCCGAGCCGGGAATCCAGCTTTTCGTCAAGGGCTCGTGGCTCGATCACCTGGGCATCCTCGAAGCCTCGAGGCACGGCTACTATGTGGTGGTCACCGGCCACGCCCTGATCATGATCTTCTTCATGGTCATGCCGGCGATGATCGGCGGCTTCGGCAACTGGTTCGTGCCGCTGATGATCGGCGCGCCGGACATGGCCTTCCCCAGGATGAACAACGTCTCCTTCTGGCTGCTCGTCGCCTCGTGGTGCATGTTCCTGACCTCGATGTTCGTCGACGGGGGGCCGGGCCGGGGATTCGGCGGCGGCTGGACCATGTATCCGCCGCTCTCCACCATCGGCCATACAGGTCCGGCGTTCGACTGCGTCATTCTCGCCATTCACCTCGCGGGCGCGAGCTCGATCCTGGGCGCGATCAACTTCATCACCACCATCTTCAACATGCGCGCGCCGGGGATGACCCTTCACCGCATGCCGCTCTTCGTGTGGTCGATTCTGGTGACGGTGTTCATGCTCCTGCTCTCCCTGCCGGTTCTCGCCGGGGCCATCACCATGCTGCTCACCGACCGCAATTTCGGCACCCACTTTTTCGACGCGGCCGGCGGCGGCGACCCGACCATGTATCAGCACCTGTTCTGGTTCTTCGGCCATCCGGAGGTCTACATCCTGATCATTCCCGGCTTCGGCATGATCAGTCACATAGTCTCGACCTTCTCGAAAAAGCCGGTGTTCGGCTATCTGGCCATGGCCTACGCCATGGTCGCCATCGGGTTTCTCGGCTTTATCGTCTGGGCCCACCACATGTTCACCGTCGGCATGCCGGTGAACCTGCAGGCCTATTTCGTGGCCGCGACCATGGTGATCGCCGTGCCCACGGGGGTGAAGGTGTTCTCGTGGATCGCGACGATGTGGGGAGGCTCGATCGAGTTCAAGACGCCGATGTTGTGGGCGACCGGCTTCATCTTCCTGTTCACCGTCGGCGGCGTCACCGGGGTGGTTCTGGCCAACGCCGGGATCGATTACGCCCTTCACGACAGCTACTATGTCGTCGCCCACTTCCATTATGTGTTGAGCCTCGGGGCTGTGTTCGCCATCTTCGCCGGCTTCTACTACTGGTTCGAGAAGATGTGGGGGGTGCGCTACAATGAGTTTCTCGGCACGGTGCACTTCTGGTTCACCTTCATCGGCGTCAACATCGTCTTCTTCCCACAGCATTTCCTTGGGCTTCAGGGCATGCCCAGGCGGAGCATCGACTATCCCGTCGCCTTCCGTTTCTGGAATCATCTCTCCTCGATCGGCTACGCCATCACCTTCGTCGGCCTGATCGTCTTCCTTCTGGTGCTGATCGAGGCGGCCGTCCGCCGCCGCCCGGCGCGGGCCAATCCGTGGGGCGAGGGCGCCACCACTCTCGAATGGACCCTTCCCTCGCCCCCGCCGTTCCACCAGTTCAACGAACTGCCGGTGATCCACGCCGACAGCCATTGATGGGTTCCTCCTCATTATTCTCCCTCCCTCCCCTCTATGGGGAGGGTTGGCCGAAGGCCGGGGTGGGGAACCGCGAAGACAGGCTGGCGCTGCGATGGTTTCACACGTCCCCACCCCGGCGGCTTCGCTGTCGGTCCCTCCCCATGAAGGGGATGGAGGAATAGTCTCCCCGTGATGACCGCCGCCCCCGCCACCCCCATCGTTCACGCCCCCGCGCGATGGCAGGATTTCGTTCAGCTCCTCAAACCCAGGGTGATGTCGCTGGTGGTGTTTACCGCCGCGACCGGCCTCGTTTGCGCGAAGAGCGCGATGAACCCGTGGCTGGCGGCGATCTCCATCCTGTGCATCGCCATCGGCGCCGGCGGCTCGGCCGCGCTGAACATGGGCTACGACTCCGACATCGACGCCCTGATGCGCCGCACCCGCGGTCGGCCGGTGCCCGCGGGCCGTGTCCAGCGCGAGGATGCGCTGGGCCTCGGCGTCACCCTGTCGCTGTTCTCCGTGGGAATCATGGGACTGGCGAGCAACTGGCTGGCGGCCGCGCTGCTCGCCTTCACCATCTTCTTCTACGCGGTGGTCTATACCCGCTGGCTCAAACGCCGCACGCCGCAGAACATCGTCA
>JBDTKQ010000293.1:0-5937 GCA_039935235.1 Caulobacteraceae bacterium | reverse complement strand
ATCATCTCGACCATCATTCTGGTGGTGAAGGCGTTCATCCGCTCCGGCCGGTTGAGGGTGAGGGTCGCGATACCGCCCTCGACGTCGTAGAGGATGGTCTCGAAGCGCGGCGTCGCCATGCGGATTTCCTTTGGGTCGTTCTTTACGCCCGACACACTGACGCGTCATAAGCTTGCGGACAAACGAGAAGAACACCGGAGGAAGACCAATGGGCGAGACGCTCGAGGCCGACTATGTCATCGTGGGCGCGGGATCCGCCGGTTGCGTGCTGGCCAACCGCCTGAGCGCCGACGGCAGGACGAAGGTTCTGTTGCTCGAGGCGGGCGGCGACGACCGGCCGACCCGGGAGCCGGGACAATTCCTGTCCAACCTGATGATCCACGTGCCGGTGGGCTATTCGCAAACCCTCAAGGACCCCAAGGTCAACTGGCTCTACGCCACCGATCCGGACCCCGGCTCGGGAGGGCGCAGCCACGTGTGGCCGCGCGGCAAGGTGCTGGGCGGATCGTCGTCGATCAACGGGCTTCTCTACATCCGCGGCCAGCACGCCGACTACGACGGCTGGCGTCAGCTGGGCTGCGAGGGCTGGGGGTGGGACGATGTGAAGCCCTATTTCCTCAAGGCCGAACATCAGGAGCGGGGACCCAGCGAGCACCACGCGGTCGGCGGACCGCTCAACGTCTCGGACGTGACCGAGCCGCACGAGGTGTCGGACGCGGTGGTCGAGGCCTGTGTCGAAGCGGGAATCCCGCGCAATCCCGACGTCAACGGCGGCGATCAGGAAGGGGTCGGATACTATCAACTCACGGTGAAGAACGGGCAGCGCTGCTCGGCCGCCGTGGCCTACCTCCATCCGGCGATGAAGCGTGGGAACCTGCGGGTCGAGACCCGCGCTCTCGCCGGTCGGGTTCTCTTCGAGGGTACGCGGGCGGTGGGCGTGGAGTTCACGCAAGGCGGGGCGCGGCGGGTGGCCAAGGCGTCGAGGGAGGTGATCCTCTGCGGCGGGGCGATCAACTCGCCGCAGCTTCTCCAGCTGTCCGGCATAGGTCCGGCGGAGGTGCTCTCCGACAAGGGAATCGCCGTGGTCAGAGATCTGTCCGGCGTCGGGGAAAACCTTCAGGATCACTACATGCTGAACATGTCCTGGCGGCTCAAGCCGGGAACCGTGTCGGTGAACGAGCTGAGCCGCGGCGGCCGGTTCGTTTCAGAGGTCGTCAAATACGCCTTTCGGCGAAAGGGACTGCTGACCCTGTCGGCCGCCCACATCGCCGCCTTCTGCAAGTCGCGGCCGGATCTGGCCACCCCCGACATCCAGTTCCACATCCTGCCCGCCACCATGGATCTCCAGAAATACACCCTCGAGGGCAAGCTCGAGATGGAGGGGGAGCCCGGACTGACCATCGCCCCGTGTCAGGTGCGTCCCGAAAGCCGGGGGCGGGTGCGTATCGTCTCGCCCGATCCGGCGGTCCACCCGTCGATCCAGCCCAACTATCTCTCCGACCCCCTTGACCGCGAGGTGGCGGTGGCTTCCCTCGAATGGTGCCGGAAGATCGCCGCCCAGCCGGCGCTCGCCCCGTGGATCGATCATGAGACCCTGCCGGGGGCCGGGGTGACGGGAGCCGCGGCGCTTCTGGAGTTCGCGCGCATGGTCGGGGCGACCCTTTATCATCCGGTGGGCACCTGCCAGATGGGCCATGGGCCGATGGCGGTGGTCGATCCGGAGCTTCGCGTGCGCGGGCTCGAAGGTCTGCGGGTGGTCGACGCCTCGGTGATGCCGCGGCTCATTTCCGGCAACACCAACGCCCCCACCATCATGATCGCCGAAAAGGCGGCCGACATGATTCTCGGCAAGGCGCCCGCCCCGGCCATGGCCGCCTGACCGTGCATCCATCGCTTCACGCCAGGTCCCACCCGGACAAGGCCGCCTTCATCATGGCCGCGTCCGGCGAGACCGTGACCTACGGCCAGCTCGACGCCCGCTCGAACCAGGGGGCTCATCTCTTGCGCTCGCTGGGGGTGAGGGCCGGCGACGGGATCGCGATCTTCATGGACAATTCGCCGCGCTTCTACGAGGTCTTGTGGGCGGCGCAGCGCAGTGGCGTGCGGTTCACCTGCGTGTCGTCGAAACTGACCGCCGCGGAAGTGGAATATATCGTCGCCGACAGCGCCTCGAAGGTGTTGATCGCCTCGGCCGGCGTGGCCGGGGTCGCCCTCGAGGTCGCGCCGCTCGTGCCGGGCGTGAAGCTCTTCATGGTCGACGGCGCGCGACCGCCGTTCGCCAGCTTCGAGGACGCCCGCGCGGCCATGCCGACGACCCCGATCGCCGACGAGAGCGCGGGCGGGGCCATGCTCTATTCCTCCGGCACCACCGGCCGGCCCAAGGGGGTCAAGCGCGCCGGGGCCGAGGGGCCGCAGCCGATCGACGCCCCAAATCCCCTGGCGATGGTCGGCGCCGCTCTCTACGGCATGAACTTCGACACGGTCTATCTGTCGCCCGCGCCGCTCTACCACGCTGCCCCCCTCGGCTGGTCGATGGCCGTCCAGTCGCTGGGCGGGACGGTGATCCTGATGGAGCGGTTCGATCCGGAACAGGCTCTCGCCGATATCGAGAAATACAAGGTGACCTGCGCCCAGTGGGTGCCGACCCACTTCGTGCGGATGCTCAAGCTGCCGCCGGAAACCCGGGCGAAATACGATCTCTCGTCGCTCAAAAGCGTGTTCCACGCGGCCGCGCCGTGCCCGGTTCCGGTCAAGCAGGCGATCATCGACTGGTGGGGTCCGATCGTTCACGAATACTACGCCGGCACCGAGGGTAACGGCTTTTGCGTCATCAGCTCGGAGGAGTGGCTGCGCAAGAAGGGCTCGGTCGGCCGCGGCCTCACCGCCGAGGTGAAGATTTGCGACGAGGAGGGAAACCCGCTGCCGCCGCGCGCCGAGGGCGGCGTCTATTTCGCCGGCGGGGGTGCGTTCGAATATCACAACGCCCCGGAAAAGACGGCCGAAAGCCGCAACAAACATGGCTGGACGACGCTGGGCGACATCGGCTGGCTGGACGAGGACGGCTATCTCTTTCTCACCGACCGCAAGAGCTTCATGATCATTTCCGGCGGCGTGAATATCTACCCGCAAGAAATTGAAAACCTTATGATCGGTCACCCGAAGGTGGCCGACGTCGCGGTGATCGGCGCGCCGCACGAGGAGATGGGCGAGGCGGTGGTGGCCGTGGTCCAGCCGATGGACTGGAGCGATGCGGGCGACGATCTGGCCGCCGAGCTGATGGCTTTCGCGCGGGCGGGACTGTCGCATGTCAAGGCCCCGCGCCGCGTCGACTTCATGGCCGAGCTCCCGCGCCACGCCACCGGCAAACTCTACAAACGCCTGATCCGCGACGCCTATTGGGCCAAGGCCGGGGCGAAGATCGGCTGACTGCCCGCGGCGCGGGCGCCCCGTCCGCTCTCGGGACGGGCTTTTTGAGCGTCGACGCGTTATAGAGGGCCGATCGGGCGTCGGCCGCTCAGGGAGAGGCATGCACGGTTTTCGCGAACTTCGACCGGCGATTCTCGGCAGCGCGCCCAATGCGCTGGCGTTGCTGACGGCCGCCGCGGGGGTGATGCTGCTGGCCTCGGGCGCCACCCCGTCCGATCCGGTGCGCTTCATGTGGCTGGCCGAACGGGCGCCGATTTTCCTCATCGAGATCAGCCATTTCGTCTCCAGCATGCTGGGGATCGTGCTCGTGCTCCTCGCCTTCGGCCTGTCGCGGCGCCTTGACGGGGCGTGGGCGGCGACCATCGGGGTCTCGGCGACCGCCGCGGTTCTGGCCCTGTTCAAGGGTTTCGATTGGGAAGAATCCCTCGCCCTGGTCGCCCTCGTCGCCCTTCTCGCGCCCTGCCACGCCGCCTTTTCGCGCTCGGCGAGGCTGACCCGGATGGAAATCACGCCTGGATGGATGCTCTCGGCGCTGGCGGCGATCGCCGGGGCGGGCCTCGCGGGATGGTGGTCGTTCCAGCATCTCGACTACGCGGGGGTCTCTGTGCTGAGGGTGATGGGCGACGCGGACGCGGAGCGGGCGATCCGCTCCTCCGCCGGCGCCGCGGTGCTGCTGCTGGCCGTGGGGGTGTGGCGCCTTCTGGCGACCCCGGCCACGCCGGCTGTGGTGGGAGAGACCGATTGCGACTTTCGCCGCGTGCGCATGATTCTCGCCGAGGCCGACGCCGCCGAGCCGGCCTCGAACCTCGCGCTTCTGGGTGACAAGCGGTTCCTGTTTTCGGAGAGCGGCAAGAGTTTCCTGATGTTCGGCGTGCGTGGACGCTCGTGGATCGCGCTGGGATCCCCCGTGGGGCGGCGTGACGAGCGGCTCGATCTGCTCTGGCGTTTCCGCGAACTGGCCGACGCCCACGCCGCCCGCCCGGGGATCTACGGCCTGGGTCCCGACGACCTGCCCGATCTGGTGGAACTGGGCTTTTCCATCCAGAAGGTGGGGGAGACCGCCGCGGTGCCCCTCGACAGTTTTTCCCTGGAGGGTCGGCGACGGGGCAATCTGCGGCGAAGCTGGCGAAAGACCGGAGAGGACGGGGCCCTGTTCGAAGTCCTTCCCCCCGGCGCCGCGGCGTGCGTCATGGGCGAATTGCGCCAGATTTCCGACCAGTGGCTCGGCCATCACGCGGGCGGGGAAAAGAGCTTCACCCTCGGCGGATTTTGCGCGGCCTATGTGGCCGAGTTTCCGGTGGCCGTCGTGCGCGTCGGCGGCCGGGCGATGGCCTTCGCCACCTTGTGGACAACCGCCCGTCGCACGGCCTTTTCCATCGACATGATGCGCTACGCCGACGAGGCGCCCAAGGACGTGATGGACTTCCTGTTCGTCGAGCTTCTCAAATGGGGCCACGAGGAGGGCTATGTCGCCTTCGAGTTCGGCATGGCGCCTCTGGCCGGGCTCGAGCACCGGCCCCTGGCGCCGATCATGTCGCGGGTCGGCCGGCTTCTCTTCGAGCGTGGCGAGGAGATCTACAACTTCCGCGGCGTGCATCGTTACAAGGACAAATACGATCCCGTCTGGCAGCCGCGCTACATCGCCGCGCCGCACAAATGGGCTATCCCCGTTTTGATGGCGGACGTCGGCCTGCTCAGCGCCGGAGGCATGTCGGGCCTGCGCGGCCGCTCCAAACGCCTCCCCGACCGCGAGGGAGAAGCCCCCAAGGCGGCCGCCTGACTCCGTTCCCGGCGGTCGGAATCCAACGGTTGTCCCCAGCCGACGCGCCGATATTCCCAATGGCGCGGTTGGGTGAAAGCGGATGCCTGTCCCGCCGGCACGCTCATGGCCGGCGCGCGGGGCCCTGGGTTCAGGGTTTTGCCGCCGGTCCGCTCCAGACCAGTGTCTCGATTTTCCATTCGGACCCCGCCCGTTCGAGCGTGAACGTCAACAGGCCGTCAGCCGATTCCTTGTGGCCGTCCTTCATCGTGTAGCTCAGGCGGCCGGGCACGATGGCGTAAGCAAGTCCATCGGTGATCTCGATCCGCGTCGCGGGCGACAGCGTCATGTCGACGGCGGTCATGCCGTGCGCCTGGGCATTGGCGCCCATGGATTCGATCCATGCCTGGGGGGCGCGTGGTCCATGCCAGTTGTAGGGCGGTCCGTCGTCGGTGATCCAGGGGCTGGCTGTGAATGCGGCGAATGCGGTCGGCATTTCCCCGCGGTTCACCGCCTCGGTCATCCGCGAGATCGTCGCCTTGACCGCTTCAGGCTCAGTCTTCGATTGAGCAACCGCGCCTCCCGCGTTCAGCGACAAGGCAAGCGCGATCAGGGCCACAAGACGCATGAGAGCCTCCTAGAGCAGAGGTTTTGACAGAGCACCAATTGTGGAGGGCCCGCAACCGACGCGCATGCGGCCGCTCGTCGCCAAGCGTGTGATTTCGAGCCCTAGCAGTGGGAGGTGCTCTTGC